>JAKMDG010000044.1 GCA_022428035.1 Longimicrobiales bacterium | reverse complement strand
ACCGATGCCAGGACGTTGGATGAGGCAGGGGGAGTGCCGGATCCCACCTTTGCCGGTGGAGGCGCAATCGTTGCAGCGGCCTGTATCCGCGATCACATCAGTGAAATGGAGGCGGATGAGACTGAATGGTGCTGTAACAAGATTCGCCAAACGCTTGAGGACTCGATTCGGGACGAAGGTCCTTCACCCTATGAGCGGGGCCGCGTGCCCGATCGCTCCATATCGGCGGTCGTCGGCCTCCTCGTAGCGGAGGCTCCCGAAGTAGTCGGTGACGACCCCTATGACTTCCTCGCGGCAGCCCTCTCCCATTGGTCAGACGAGGTGACGGACTATGGGTATGCCGGCGTAGGTCAATTCGTCGGCGCGGGCCATGAGGAGCTTGTGCTCCGCTGCGCAGCCGCTGCTGTCGTCGAGGCCCGCGATCGGCACGATCGAATGGAGGCGGAACGTCGGACGATGATGGGCGAGAGCGTCGACGAAGACTCGGCGAGTCTCTCAACCCGCGCGGCAGTTCGGGGGGTGCTCGCCGGATCCGCGGACGAGGCCCGTTCGATTCTCGCCGAAATCGATCTCACGACCTGGACCGGGCGGAGAGCGGCGACTCGCGTCGCGAGGATCCTCGCCTCCCGGCCAGGATGGTCAGAGTCGAAAGCGTTCTTCAAGCTTGTCGCGGACTGGGTGGCCTCCGTCTGGAGCAGCGATCGTGGCCAAAGTGGCGGGCATCGAGACTTCCACGGAGAGAAGGCGCTTGAGAAAGAGCTCGCGCGATTCGTTCTCTCTCTTCCTGGAGGGGAAGCGGTAGGCATACTGACCCCGGTGATTGACTGCGTGGCCAGTGAACCGCGTGAGGTCGAGGACGTTCTCCACTCACTCATCCTGGCCGCCGATGGAGCGACCGACGACTCCTTCTGGAGCATCTGGCAAGCGATTGCAGACCGGGCTTTGGAGGCCCCTTGGCTCGAAAGACTGGACGCCGGCTATTCAGGTGCGGAGTCCCTCATTCGTCGACTCTTCCTGGAGACGTACTGGAAGGACGATGTGTCCCATTGGGACCGCCTCGACGGGGAGGCTCATCGTGTCGATGGCCTGGCCGCCGAGCTCACTCCCGCCGGGATCACTCTCACTGCCTACGCTCGGTTCTTGTATTCCATCGGTCAGCAGAGCCTGCCTCGAGCGTTCCTCGTACTCGACGCGATGGTCACTGCGAGCCCACAGGCCATGGGCCATGCTGACGCGCTCTTCATGTTGGAGACCATGCTGGTGCGGTTCGTGTACGGCGAGCCACATCGCCTAAAGAGTGATCCGGATCTCCGCGGATCAGTCCTGCGGCTCCTCGACTCGATGGTCTCCGCCGGGTCCTCCGCGGCCTATCGCATGCGAGACGACTTCGTAACGCCCGAGCGAGGCGCGGGCGACGCCGCGACAGCATCCCGTAATGGGAGCCCGGCCTAGGTTTACCGTACCACTGCCGGCTCGCGAAGCATGCGCTCCCAGGAAGCCTCAGGATGCTGCTCAAGGAGTGAGAGGAACTGAACGAATGACTTGACCGGCATCCTCGGAACGGAGAAGAAGTCGACACCGAAACGGCGAGAGGCGTCGTCCATGAACGCGGCAAGAGCCGTGTCAGGCATCAGGTATCGTTCCGGGTCCCCAGCCGCCTGGACATGGCGGATACGCTTGAGCAGAACGAGGAACTCGTCACGTCCCAAGCTAGTGAGGCGCATCACTGGGCCGGCCAGGTCCTCCCTCCCTCGCTGTGCAAACGGGTTCTCGCTCAGCCGGGTCTTTAGAGCATCGTAGCTGTAGAGTCCCTTCTCTGGATCCGTCAGGAAATCCGGCGTCCCAGCAACTAGGAGGCCGAGGTGCTCACTGTTGCCCTGCAGAGCGTCATTGACGATGGCCAATAGGCGCTCGTAGTTACTCTGCCTCGCCTGCTTGTGCCGGAGTTGGAAGAGGTTCACCGCTTCATCAAGGCAAACCACCAGCCCCTGATAGCCGGCGCATCGTACCAGCTGCGCAAAGAGCTTGAGCGAGTCATAGAAGTTCGAGTCGTCAATGATCCGCCGCACACCGAGGTCCGCCCGGGCGTCGGTCTTAGCAGTGTACTCGGCCCGAAGCCATCGCAGCGCCGACCTCTTGAGGAACTCATCATCACGGTCGTGGCCATCCCAGTAGGATTTCAGGACCTCAGCCAGTTCGTATCCACCGACCAACTCTCGCAAGTGAGCAAGCCGGTCGTCGATCACGGACTCCACAGAGCATCCTCGCTCTTCTGACTCGCGAATCGCCCTCGCCACGAACATCTCGACGACAGCCGCAAGTCCCCCACCTTCGGGGTGGGAGCGGGTGGACAGATTTCTCATCAGTTCGGCATAGAGCGCCCTACCATGTCCTCGGGTCGAATAGAGTCGTCGATCGGGAGTTAGGTCAGCGCCTACCGTCACGAATCCGAGTTCAAGTGCGATCGAACGGGTGAGCTCAAGCATGTAGCTCTTCCCGGACCCGTAGGGGCCGATCACGAAGCGAACAAACGATCCGCCATCGGCAAGCGCGTCGAGGTCTTGACGCAGGGCCTCGACCTCTCGCTGACGGCCGACCTGAATGAACTGGAGCCCACGCCGTGGCACGACCCCCGCCACGAG
>JAKMDG010000040.1 GCA_022428035.1 Longimicrobiales bacterium | reverse complement strand
CTCGAGTGCGTCGTTCGGATCCGTACCGTTGAGGGAATCGATCTTCTCCAGAGCGATATACTTCTCCCCCTTTCGTGGCGGGCGCACTTGGCCGATGAGCGTATCGCCGAGCTTCAGAGCAAAAACGTCGGAGAGCTTCACGATCTGGCTGAGGGTTTGAACCTCAGTCAGTTCCACGCCCTTCGCAAGCAGGATCTGGTCCTCAAGATCGAGCATGCCTTGCTCGAGCAGGGGGAGTCACTCACGAGTGAAGGCGTGCTCGAGATTCTCTCCGAGGGCTATGGATTCCTGCGCTCCCAGGTGTGGAGCTATGTGAGCAGCCCGGATGACGTCTACGTCAGCCCTGCTCAGATCAAGCGACTCCAGCTCCGAACCGGCGATACGCTCATCGGCCAAGTGCGCCCGCCACGAAAGGGGGAGAAGTATATCGCTCTGGAGAAGATCGATTCCCTCAACGGTACGGATCCGAACGACGCACTCGAGCGCGGCGAGTTCGACAAACTGAAGCCGCGCTACCCGGAGAAGCGTCTGAGCCTCGAGGTACCCGACGACGACCAGGGGATCGCGATGCGCATCGTCGATCTCATTGCCCCCATCGGCGAGGGGCAGCGGGGTCTGATCGTCTCACCTCCAAAGGCTGGAAAGACGATGATCCTCCAGCAGATGGCCGACGCCATCGCCCACAACTGGCCCGACGTTCATCTCATCGTGCTGCTCGTCGACGAGCGACCCGAGGAGGTGACGGAGATGAAGGCGAAGGTCCAGGGTGAGGTGATCGCGTCTACCTTCGACGAATCACCGAAGCGACACATCCAGGTTGCAGAGATGGTCCTCGAAAAGGCCAAGCGCCTGGTCGAGCATGGGAATGACGTCGTCATCCTGCTGGATTCCATTACGCGGCTCGGCCGAGCCTACAACGCCGCGATCCGTCGCTCAGGCCGTATCATGTCTGGGGGCCTCGACACCAAGGCGCTCCAGAAGCCGAAGCACTTCTTCGGCTCGGCCCGCAACATCATGGACGGGGGGTCGCTGACCATCGTCGCTACGGCTCTGATCGAAACCGGAAGCCGCATGGACGAGGTGATTTTCGAAGAGTTCAAGGGCACGGGTAACATGGAACTCGTCCTCGCTCGCGAGATCGCAGAGCAACGGATCTTCCCGGCCATCGACCTGAACAAGTCGAGCACGCGCAAGGAGGAGCTACTCCTCTCGGACGTGGAGCTGAACCGCGTCTTCCTGCTGCGAAACTTCCTCTCGGACATGCCCCCGGAGGAAGCGATCTCCTTCCTCATCAGCCGGATGAGCATGACGACGACCAATGACGAGTTTCTCGACGAGATGACTCGCGGCGTCTGACCCTACTCGTCCAGGAAGCCCTCGTAGCGAGGGTTCACCACGAAGTCGTTACCGTCGAAAATCTTCCGATCCCACGGAAAGACCACATTGGCGTTCATGGTCAGCGCGCTGTAGTCGGGCTCATACCCGCCCGTCCGTGCGAAGCTGGCCGCCGTCCGGACCTCCGCCGGATGCACGTCGCGAACTGCAGCGAGCGCGAGACGAAGTGTATCTCCCGATGTCGTAATCTCGTCGACGATGAGGACGCGCTTGTCTTCGAGCTGTCGAGGCGCCGAGGAGAGCACCTCCGGACGGTCCCTGACCGTGTCGTCCCAACTCCGCCGAGAGATCTTCATCGAGTAGAAGTCTATGCGAAGCATCGAGGCAATGACGGCCCCGGGAATGACACCGGCACGAGCGATGCCCACCACCACGTCCGGGTCATACTCACGAGCGACTTTCAGCGCGAGCGCCCGGCATAACTCGCCGAACATCGCCCAATCCACCTCCAGGAACTCCTCAGGAGTCGTGTTCTGCATAGGCGCTAAGGGATCCGGCTGACGGGAGAACGGGACGCTCATGGGCAAAAGCCAGGGAAAGGCTGACGTTGACGCGAAACACGTACGTCGAGATGCTCACCGCATGACCGCTGATGTCACCGAACAGGCCGATCGGC
>JAKMDG010000035.1 GCA_022428035.1 Longimicrobiales bacterium | reverse complement strand
CAGCGCGACCGACCAACTCTTCCTGTCGCCGGAACTCCCGGAGACAGCGGACTACATCGAGGGTCGCTACGGCTGACTCTGGGTGTGGAGGCGCTGGTCGATCGCTGCGCCCTGCAGGCAGGGAGTGCGCCGGTCGCGGATCGCTCGACCGGGGCTGCTCGTGGACTCGGTTCGTGCAGAAACGTGAAACCAACCGTGACGCGCCGTGGACATTGCTTCGGCGAGCCGCCAGAGCTGCGCTGAACGGGGGAAGACCCCACGGTCGCAGCCATCTGCAGGGACCCCACGCAATCTGCGCCGCCGTGATTGGGCAACCGCTGGCAGCCCGATCTCTTTGGATTGTGATTCACAAGTGTATGCATGGTCGCAGGGCGCACCATGTGCGCACTTCGCGGACTGCGCGTGCCGGTCCTATACTGTCGCGCCGCGCCCTGTGACGGCCCGTTCCGGGCTGTCTTGAAAGCGCACCACGATCACCCTCGATTCTGGCCGTCACATGACTCGTTCTCCGTCGATCATCTACACCTGGACCGACGAAGCACCATACCTGGCTACGCATGCGTTTCTGCCCGTGATCAGGGCGTTTGCCGGAGCGACCGGCGTCCCCGTCGAGACGCGGGATATTTCTCTTTCGGGCCGGATTCTGGCGGTCTTCCCCGATGCGCTGAGTGACGACCGGACGGTCCCGGATGACCTCAGCGAACTCGGCGCCCTTGTCGAGACCCCTGAGGCCAATGTCATCAAGCTCCCCAACATCAGCGCCTCGATTCCACAGCTGAAGGCGTGTGTCGCGGAGCTGCAGGCGCAGGGGTACCCGCTGCCGGATTATCCGGATGAGCCTGCGACGGACGAAGAGCGGACGATCAGGGCACGGTACGATTCGGTGAAGGGGAGCGCCGTGAACCCTGTGCTGCGGCAGGGCAACTCCGACCGTCGGGCGCCGAAGTCGGTAAAAGACTTCGCGCGCGCCAATCCACCGCGGATGCGCGCATGGCCCGACAACTCGGCCTCTCATGTGTCGACGATGTCCTCCGGCGACTTCCGTCACAACGAGAAGTCGGTCACGCTCGCCACGGCGACGACGGCCCGGATCGAGCACGTCGCTGCAGACGGGACGACGACTGTGCTGAAGGAGGGTTTGGCCCTCAAGGAGGGTGAGGTGCTGGATGCCACCTTCATGAGCCGTGACGCGCTTGTCGACTTTCTGCGGGATCAGGTGCGTAGAGCTCGGGAGCAGGGCGTGCTGTTCTCTCTGCACCTGAAAGCGACCATGATGAAGGTCTCTGACCCCATCATCTTCGGGCACGCAGTGCGGGTTTTCTTCGAGAGCGTCTTCGAGAAGCACGGCGAGACCTTCGATCGACTGGGTGTCTCCGTGAACAACGGCTTCGGTGATGTGCTCGCCAAGATTTCGGGGCTCCCCGAGTCGGAGCGGATTGCGATCGAAGCCGATATCGAGGCGGCGTACGCCGACGGGCCGGGTGTTGCGATGGTCGACTCGGACCGGGGGATCACCAATCTCCACGTGCCGAGTGATATCATCATCGACGCGTCGATTCCGCCGATGATCCGGGATTCCGGACAGTTGTGGAATGCGGACGGCGAACTTCAGGACACGAAGGCCGTCATTCCTGATTCGAGCTACGCGGGCATCTACGACGCCGTGGTCCGGGACTGCCAGGAGCATGGGCAGCTCGACCCGTCCACGATGGGCAGCGTACCGAACGTCGGCCTGATGGCTCAGAAGGCGGAGGAATACGGCTCGCACGACAAGACTTTCGAGATTGCCGCGCCCGGGATAGTTCGGGTGGTTCGTGCAGACGGCCTGGTACTGCTCGAGCATGAGGTCGGTGAGGGCGATATCTGGCGCGCGTGTCAGACGAAGGATGCACCGGTGCGGGACTGGGTCGGCCTTGCGGTTCGACGAGCTCGGGCCTCGGGGGCACCCGCCGTCTTCTGGCTGAACCGTGACCGTGCGCACGACGCCGAGTTGATCCGAAAGGTCGAGGCATACCTGCTGCATCACGACACCGAGGGCCTCCAGATCCAGATCCTGGCACCTGTGGACGCTATGGCCTTCTCGCTCGAGCGGATTCGACGAGGGGAGGACACGATCTCGGTGACCGGAAACGTGTTGCGAGATTATCTGACCGATCTTTTTCCGATCCTGGAGATCGGAACGAGTGCTCGTATGCTCTCGATCGTGCCGCTGCTGAATGGCGGTGGCCTCTTCGAGACCGGTGCGGGCGGCTCTGCACCCAAGCACGTTCAGCAGTTCGAGAAGGAGGGTCATCTGCGCTGGGACTCCCTTGGCGAGTACATGGCGCTCGCGGCCTCGCTGCAGCATCTCGGTGAAGATTTCGACAATCCAGGTGCGAGCGTGCTGGGGGATGCACTGGACTCGGCAACCGCCGACTACCTCGGAAACGCGCGCTCACCATCTCGGAAGGTCAATGAGCTCGATAACCGGGGCAGCACCTTTTATCTGACCCTGTACTGGGC
>JAKMDG010000007.1 GCA_022428035.1 Longimicrobiales bacterium | reverse complement strand
CATCATACTCACCCATGATGCCGATGATCGGGCCACCACCACCGTACGTCGCAACGAACGCAGTCGGCATGCCGGCGACCCCGGACGCGATCTCGAAGCCGGCATCTCGGAGAACACCCTGAAGGGTCTCTGAGGACTCGGTCTCCATATATCCGACCTCCGCCAGATCCCATATATGCTGGGCGGTCGCGGCGTACTGGTCAGCATTTTCGTCGATGAAGGCCGCAAGCTGGTCCTTCACGTTTTGCGCCTGAATGGGCTGCGCGACCAGGGCGGCAGCGAAAACGACGGCACCGATTCTCTTCACTTCGGGGACTCCTGATTGAGCGATTTCACGCGGTCATGGAGGGTAGGCCGACGGACGACACCGTACAAGACGCCGTGAAATGGTACTCCACACAGCCTTCGACCATCCATCCTCCCCGCGATCACGGGTAAGCATCTAGATTCACTCCTTCACATCCTCATCTCTAAAACGCGATCGAACATGATGAAGCGCCTCTTCACTCAGGTCTCCACGCTCGCCCTGGTCGGGGGCATGCTCAGTGTCCCACTCGCCGCGCAGACGACAGCCGAGTACGACCGGCAGATCGAACAACTCATGAACCATCCGGCGGTCCGCACCGCGCTCGACCACATTGTCGAGACGGACGACCAGACGATGGACGACCTCATGACGCTCACGCAGATCCCAGCCCCTCCGTTCATGGAGGACGAGCGAGGTGCGGCATTCCTGCAGATGATGATCGACCTTGGGGTCGACAGCGCATGGACCGATGAGGTGGGCAACGTGATCGGACTCCGTCGTGGCTCGGGCACCGGACAGGTCCTGGCAATCGCCGGCCATCTGGACACCGTCTTCCCCCCGGAGACCGACGTCACGATCCGGATGAGCGGTGACACGCTCTTCGCCCCCGGCATTGCTGACGATACGCGTGGACTGGCGACGGTGCTCGCAGTGCTCCGTGCGATGAACGATGCCAACGTCCGCACCGAAGCGGACATCCTGTTCATAGGGAATGTGGGGGAGGAAGGGCTTGGTGATCTGCGCGGTGTGAAGCACCTCTTCCGTGACGGAGGTCCGCGGATCGATCACTTCATTTCGGTCGATGGGACCAGCTCGGACGGCATTACACACATGGGTCTCGGCTCGCACCGGTATCGCGTGACGTTCAAGGGTCCCGGCGGGCACTCCTGGGGTGCGTTCGGATTGGCAAATCCGGCCCATGCCATGGGCCAGGCCATCGGATACTTCCAGGACGGTGCCGCACCGTACACCGCGACTGCTCCCTTCCGGACCAGCTACAACGTGGGTCGTATGGGCGGCGGAACGTCCGTGAACTCCGTTCCCTTCGAATCCTGGATGGAGATCGATATGCGCTCCGAGGGTGATGCGACCCTCGATGCTGTGGACGCCATCCTCCAGGGCGCAGTCCAGAGAGCTCTCGCCGAAGAGAACGTGCGCCGAACCCGTGGCGAAGCACTCACCGTCGAGGTGGACATGATTGGCGATCGGCCCTCCGGTGTAGTCGCGGAGGACCATCCGTACGTACAGCAGGCCGCGGCCGTCACCCGCGTGCTCGGTATGGAGCCCAGCTTCAGTCGGTCCTCGACCGACTCGAACATCCCGATCTCCATGGACGTACCTGCGGTCACGATCGGTGGCGGCGGCCAGGGCTTCGGTGCCCACTCCCTCGACGAATGGTTTCGCAACGAGAACGGAGCGGTCGGCGTGCAACGTGTGATGCTCATCGTGCTGGCGCAGGTCGGGGTGGCCCAGACGAGCTAGCGGGGCCTGGAGGCCGGGTGATGATGGACCGTCGGGAAGCGCTGCGCCGCTTCGGGTTCGGTGGCATGGGTGCGGGTCTGATCGCTCATCGCGCAGTGGCGCGAAAGCATCAGGCCCGCCGAGCCGCTACGAGCTCGGATGACCGAGTAGTCGATGTCGTACTGGAGGGGGCCTCCGTGTTTCGATCCGAAGCGGACGGTCAACGGATCGAGCATGACGTCTCGGTCCGAATCGCCGGCAACCGGATCGTGGACGTCGGACCCGGACGCATAGCTGGCGGCGATCGGATCGACATGACCGGACATCTTCTGCTCCCGGGACTCATCAGCGGCCACACACACGTCGCTGCTGGCTCCCCGACCCGCGGAATTATCGAATCCGGCCGGTCGTACGCCCGGCCGCTCACACTCGTCGAGGAGGAGCTCTCCAACGACGATCTCGACGCACTCACCGCGTACAATTTGACCGAGCTACTGCTCAGCGGCTGCACCAGCCAGGTCGAAATGAGCATGAGCGTGCGCCAGGCAATGAGTTACGCACGTGTCGCTCGTCGTCTCGGCGCGAGAGGCTGGGTGGGAGGCATGGTGCCCGGCATCGGGCGCCTCTTTCCGATCTGGTTCGGTTCCGATGAAGACCTCCTCGCGTCCGAAGCCGCCACCCTCGCGGAGATCGAGGCCAATCTGTCCGTCGCGGAGTCCCTCGGCCGCGAAGGGGACGGCCTCGTACTCGGCATGATGACACCGCACGCCGCTGACACCCAGACCCCGGCGACGCTCGAGGCGTTCGCGCAGGCAGCGGCCCAGCTCGGCACGGGAATCCACACACACCTGTCACAGGGCCAACGAGAAACCGACACCGTCCGCCGCAGGCACGGCGTCACACCCACACAATGGCTCGCCGATGCCGGTCTGATGGACGGTCCCTTCTTCGGGGCACATTTCACGGCGCCGGACTGGGAAACCGATCCGGACATTCTGATTGAACGGGGGGCCGTCTACTCGACCTGCCCCTCGGCCGGAGGCGCCGGCGGCGGCACCCAACCGTACCCCGAGGCGCTCGCGGCCGGACTCGCCGTCAACGTCGGGATCGATACGCACAGCAATGACATGGTGGAGAATGTGAAGCTGGCCGTGCTCCAGGGTCAGGCTCGCGCCGCCCTGCTGCAGGAGGTCGGTGCGGGACGCCCCGTACGAGCCCCGACCGTCGAAGACGCTATTCAGGGCTGCACCGAGATACCGGCCCGAGCACTCGGCCGCCCGGACCTCGGGGTGATCGAGCCCGGCGCCATCGCGGATCTCGTCGCGGTGCACCTGAGTGGCCCGCTCAGCGGTTCTGGCGCGCCGGCTCCCGAACCGTTGAACAACCTCCTGTACGCCAACGGCCGTTTCGTATCCTGGGTGTTCGTGGACGGACGTCCCCTCGTCTCGGACGGACAGTTCGCCCTCGATCTCGACACGATCGTGAACGCGGGGGGTGCCGTTGCTGAGCGCCTCTGGGGGTTGCTGGATGAAGAGGGCTGGTTCTAGCCGGTCACACGCGAACGACCAGCTTCCCGGTACTCGCACGCGACTCCATGAACCGGTGCGCCTCCGGCAGCTCATCGAAGTCCCACGTCGAGCCGACAATGGGCCTCAGGCCATGCGCTTCCACGAACTCCGTGAGTGCGGACCATACCGCGAGTAAT
>JAKMDG010000571.1 GCA_022428035.1 Longimicrobiales bacterium | reverse complement strand
GACCGTCCCTGGTGTGCAAAGCTCGCGCCCGCCGGGTGCGTTCGGCGGGAACATGGACGTCAAGGACCTCGCTGCGGGGACCACGGTCTATCTGCCTGTCTTTCACCCGGGTGCGCTCTTCTACGTGGGAGACGGGCACGGGGCCCAAGGGGACGGTGAAGTAAGCGGTACCGCGATCGAGCAGTCGTTGACGGGAACGTTCCGTTTCGTCGTTCACAAGGGCGTGAACATCTCGGGTCCGCGCGCCGAGACGGACACACACTACCTGATCATGGGGATTGACCTCGATCTGGACCGGGCGATGCGACAGGCCACATCTGAGGTCGTCCATTTCCTCATGACCGAGAAGGGCCTGTCCCCCGACAAGGCACTCTCACTCGCCAGCATCGCGGTCGACTTTCGCGTGAGCGAGGTCGTCGATCTCACGCAGGTCGTCACCGGGTTCATTCCGAAGAGCATCTTCTTGCGTTAGAGATGCCTGTTGGTTGCGGTGCAGAGTGTCTTCGGGGTGCTGCAGGAGCTGGACCCCGCTCGAAGCCTGATCCGGTGGCTCGCCGAGCGAAGGTAGCGCAGGCCTCAGTAGAGCGACGTTTTGCACGAGAATTGCTGCAGTCGGCGCCATCGTTCAGGGTGGTGGCCGGCGGTCGCTGGCGGAGAAGCAGGTGTGGCAGCAGAATCCCGAGCCGTCAGGCGAAAACGAATTACTCGCTGCCGGACTGCGGCGAGTTGAGACAGGAGATTCGGATGGTCCGAATGGTTCAACCGCGCTCTGTTCTGGCAGTACGCGACCTCAGAGAATCTGCGCGCTTCTACCGCGACGTGTTGGGCTTCACGGTCGATCCTATTGAGGCACCGGGTTGGAGCTTCCTCTCCCGGGACTCGATCCGACTGATGCTGGGCGAGTGCCCCGAAGAGGTCGACGCAGAGGCTACCGGGAACCACTCCTGGTTTCTGCACGTCATGGTCGAAGAGGTCGACGAACTCCACGATGAGATCCAGGCGCGCGGGGCCGACATCGTTGTCGCTCTAGGGGATCGGAGTCATGGTCACCGAGAGTTTGTCGTTCGCACGAATGACGGTCACCGCATCCTGTTCGGTGAGCCGTTAGAATGGATCCGTGGGCGAGAAGGCGGCATGCGCAGCAGAATGTCGACAGGCCTGGAGGCGGAATGAGGGGGTACGAAAGAGTGAGGGACTACAACGGCATCGCCCAACGCAAGGTTACGAATTGATGTTTGATGCAGCGCAGCGACGCGGCCTGTACAAGGCGTTCGTGTTGACGATTTTGGTAGCAGCGACCTCCTGTGTCCGCGGCGGTGAGGCGCGGATCGTGGCTTTTGGTGACGTGCATGGGGACCTCGAAGCCGCGCGACGTGCGCTTCGCCTCGCGAGTGCCACCGATGAGCTCGACCGTTGGATCGGCGGTGACCTCGTCGTCGTGCAGACTGGTGACCAACTCGATCGCGGCGACCAGGAACAAGCCATTCTGGATCTCTTCGAGAGGCTGCGGGTGGAGGCGAGGGCCGCTGGTGGAGCGTTCTACGCCCTGCTGGGGAACCATGAACTCATGAATGCGCGTGGCGATTTACGCTATGTCACGGACGCCGGCTTTGCCGACTTCGTGGACGCGTCGGAGTATGAACCGGGCGACTCTCTTCAAGTGTGGGACCGCTCGTCGGGAACGTTTGTCTCAGGAACGCTTGCTGATTTCGCGCCGCCCCAGCGGGCCCGCATGGCCGCGTTCATGCCCGGTGGCCCCTATGCTCAGCTACTGGCCCGGCGACAGGTAATTCTCCAACTCGGAGACAACGTCTTCGTTCACGGTGGCGTGCTCCCGGCCCATGTCGCGTACGGCATCGATGAGATCAACGAAGGGGCGCAGGCGTGGCTTCGAGGAGAGGCAGACCTGCCGTTCGTGTTGTCCGGGTCGGAGAGCCCCCAGTGGACTCGATTGTACTCCTCCGATCCCGACTCCCTCGCGTGTGAAGTCCTGGAGGAGGCTCTGGCCGGCTTGGGGGCCAAGCGGATTGTCATGGGACATACCCGCCAAGAGTCCGGGATCGCCAGCGCCTGCGACTCTCACGCGTGGCGGATTGATGTCGGCATGGCTGAGTATTACGGCGGTCCAGTAGAGGTCCTCGAAATCGTCGGTGACTCGGTGCGGGTGCTCAGGGAGACCGGCTGACGAGCTGCCGGGAACACCGTGCGTGACGGGAGGCGGAAGGGAAGATCGACAAGAATCTGTCGCGGTAATCACTCCGTCGCGTCTGCCTCGCGCAGACGTTCGAGTCGTTCCAGTTCCTCGGCCTTTACCACCTCGATTTCATGTAGGATCGAATCTACATCTGCCAGCCGGGTGTCTTCGCGGTACACCCCGCTGAGGTCGCACTCGGGCTGTAATTCACCGGCCTCGAAGAGTGACCAGATTTCGCCATCATAGCGTGTCGTCAACAGTTCCGGCGCATATAGACCGTAGTATGCGGTGATGTTGTTGACATCCCGGGCAAAGAACCGCCCGGCATTGTTGTTCGCTGCGGCATCGATAACCTGCGGCAGGTCGATGATCACTGGACCCCGCTCGTCTACCAGGACATTGAATTCAGACAGGTCGCCGTGTACCAGCCCGGCACACAGCATGCGCGTCACGTAGCGCATCATCAGAGCGTGATCTCTGCGTGCTTGCTCCGAGGTCAGCCACACATCGCCGAGTCGAGGAGCTTCCTGACCATCCCCGTCGAGGATCAGTTCCATCAGTAGCACACCATCGAAGCAGCCGTAGGGTTGTGGCACACGGACGCCCGCCTGGATGAGCCGATACAGCGCATCGACCTCGGTGGTCTGCCATATCTGCTCCTGCTGAGCACGGCCGAAACGGGATCTTTTCTCCATTGCCCGTGCACGGCGGGTATTTCGGACCTTTCGACCCTCCTGGTACTGCACCGCATGTTTGAAGCCTCGTTTGCTGGCTTCCTTGTACACTTTGGCGCACCGGATTTCGGTGCCGCAACGCACAGCGTACACATCAGCCTCCTTGCCGCTCATCAGGGGGCGGATGACTTCATCGACCAGGCCGTCATCTACTAATGGCTGGATTCGTCGTGGAATTCTCATCGCAGCGTCCTATCTGGGCAGGGTCGGGGAGGGACAGGAATCCAAACGACCTCTTGGCCCAACGGCATAGCCAAGCGCGAAGTGATGGAGAGTTCCAAGGCCGAGAAGATCGCACTCTCGGATCATGCTCAACAGCTTCTCGCATCCCGATGTAGGTTGCGGCGTTGCAGATCGAGCCCAAGCGCGCAGCACAATGCCGGTCCACGCTCGCCCTTGTTAGGGGACAGACAGCGGGGCAGAATCGCCAGTCGTACGATGTCGCGGTGAACGAGTCACGAGGAGCGAGCTGATGAGCGGTCGGCCCCACATCCTGGGAGAACGGTCCCTGGGCCGGAGCGATAAGGCTTTGCCAGAGGTCGCGGTGCTACCGTGGGGTGCGACGGAACCCCACAATCTCCACCTCCCATTTGGCACCGATACGTTCCAGGCGGAGGCTGTTGCGGCCGAAGCCAGCCGCATGGCCTCGGAACGGGGAGCCCGCGTGATCGTACTCCCGGCGATCCCGATCGGCGCCAACGCCCAGCAGTTATCCACCCCGCTGACGCTGAATCTCCATCCGAGCACACAGGCACGTGTCCTGGCCGATATCCTCGAGAGCCTGGAACATCATGAGGTCCGAAAGCTTCTTGTACTCAACGGACACGGCGGCAACGACTTCAAGCAGATTGTGCGTGAGCTTCAGCCAAGTTTCGACGTGTTTATCTGCTGCTCCAACTGGTGGTCGGTTCTGGACGCATCTGCATACTTCGATGATCCGGGAGATCACGCCGGTGAGTTGGAAACCAGCGTCATGCTGTATCTGCGACCTGAACTGGTCCTGGGGCTGGATGAAGCCGGGAGTGGGGCCGCACGTCGTTTTCGGCTGAGTGGTCTGAGGGAGGGAGTCGCCTGGGCTCCTCGCGACTGGGCCAGCGTGACCAGTGATACTGGGGTGGGGGACCCCAGTGCGGCTACGGAAGCCAAGGGACAGCAGTTCTTTGGTGACGTATGCCGAACGCTCGCGGACTTCCTGGTCGATTTGTCGGGTGCGGATGTGACGGACTTGTACGAGACTGACGGTTCTGACATCTAGAGAGGAATCCCTGCAGGAGACACGAGCCTCGAGGCAGATTGTTAGCGGACGAGCAGGGCCTGCAGCAGAACTGCGAAGCGTCCGTTAGCACCCTGCAGCATGCTGAAACAACCATGACAGACTCAGATCGGGAACGACTCATCGATTCGTACGCGCCTGCGGAAATGGCGCGCCGCGTGCTACACACCGGTGTGGCAAAAGGCCGACTGTCGCTGTCGGAAACCGTAGCCCTGGCGGTGCTCGCTGGTGCGTTCATCGCAGTTGGTGCGGCGTTCGCGACCCTGGCCATGACGGAGACGGGACTCGGATACGGGCCCACTCGAGTGCTGGGTGGCGTCACGTTCTCCCTCGGGCTGATTCTCGTTGTGGTTGCCGGTGCGGAGCTCTTCACCGGGAACAACCTCGTGGCGATGGCGTGGGCCAGTCGAGCGATCTCCACGCAACTCTTGATCCGCAACTGGCTCCTGGTCTACATCGGAAATCTGATTGGTGCCCTGGCTACGGCGCTGCTGATGTTCTGGTCCGGCGTGTGGACGTCGTCCAGCTATGCATCAGGCCTCACAGCCGTGAGGATCGCGGTAGGGAAGACGCAACTGGGCTTTGGAGAGTTGTTCGCTCGGGGTGTCCTCTGCAACGCACTTGTCTGTCTTGCGGTATGGCTCTGCCAATCTGGTCGCAGTACCACGGACAAGGTCCTCGCGATCATCTTCCCGATCACAGCGTTCGTGGCGCTCGGGTTTGAGCACAGCATCGCGAATATGTACTTCATACCTTTCGGCATGCTGCTGGGCTCGGACTCGGATATGGCCCTCGCGGCGGTAGCTCAGGGCGTGAGTGTAGAGTCTTTGACCCTGTCTGCATTTGTCGGGAATCTGATTCCAGTGACGCTGGGCAACATTGCCGGCGGCACACTGCTTGTCGCTGGGATCTACTGGTTCATCTACCTCCGTGAGTCGAATACCTCAGTCGACTGACGGGACGAGTCATGTAGGAAGTGCTTCGTGCTGGTGCACATGCAGCAGGATTCCGAGGCGGCAGGTATCGCGTCCAAAGGAGCGTCCGCAATTCTGCAAAAATCAGTCCCCTGGGCACGTCTGTTCGCTGAGGCTGTGGCGATTGTCGGCAGCATTCTCATGGCGTTCTCTCTTGACGCCGCTTGGACCGAACACCGGGAGTCCCAGCAGGAGAGACTTGTGAGCGATCGACTCACGGAGGAGTTGGAGGCGAACGTCTCCTCCGTCGAGCAAGGCGCACGAGCGCTCGCCCACCTGCATGCCAATGCCGAAGAATTGGCGGGGTTGCTGGGTTCGAGTCCTCAGTCTGAGCTCATGGTCATTCCCAACAGCCTCATCGCCTCTCTATTCTTCAACCCGGAATGGAGCAGTCTGAAGACCGCCATGGCCGACGGGCTGCAATCAAGTCGCTAGCTGAGCCTCCTCGACAATCCCTCGCTCAGCGAGGGTCTGTCTCTCTGGACGTCCCGGCGAGCAGCCGTGGCCCTGCGGTCGGAGGAACTGCGCGAGCACTTCAACGAGCGACTGCTCCCCCATCTGTCGAGTGAGATTGACATCGGTGTATTCATCTCGCATCAAGATCCCTATCGCGTCCGCGAAAACGCCGATCGCGAGTTCCCCTGGCTTGGACTTGATGGCACCACTGAAGTGACGAACACGGCCATGTTCAGGAATCTGGTTCTTGAGCGAATCCTGTTCGTGGGGCGCATGCAGATACAGGTGGATATGGCCGCGAGCGCCCTATTCTCTCTCAGGGAGACGTTGGCCGGACTGGAATAGCCGGATCAGCGCCAAAGCGAGCTTCGAGCACTTCCGCGGCGGGAGATCTCGTTGGTCATGCTGCCGACGAGCAGTATCTGGAGCTTCGATCCCGCGCTTGGTGCGTGGGGCCGGCAGACTGGGTGTGCTGTGCGGCGTGTGGCTCCGCCAGCCCCTTTCCACGTTTACGAATCTGGTGGCTCATGCCGCTGAAGATGTGGCACCCATGCGGTCGTTCGGCCAACATATATGACTGTAAGAGCTGGAACTCGGCGGCCCTTGGCCAGATCTGGAGACTGAAGTCACGTGGGCCGGACCAGTTCAAGGCTTCTCCTATCCGTCTCGCGCGACCGTGGATGATCGGATTCGAGCCCGAAGCGACGCTCTGTCCATGCCGCTCGTCGGCTCGGACCCCGGGCAGCCGACCTTTCTCAAGACAAGTTGGTGCGGTCGGCGCGACTTCGGGGGCCAGCGCATTAGCTCTGGTTGATCACATGAAGACGCTCCCGAGATTATTTCTCTCCGCGGGGGCTGGGTCACGCACGGCCTCCGACTGACTGTGTTACCCACGGAAGCTGGGCTGTGAGTGCGGTCCTACCAACGGATCCGGGTGAGCAGTCCCCCGGATGGACCCGACATCGATATCGCGGTGGACGGCGAGGACGACGATGCGAGAGATGACAACACGGCACTCCTGCTGCGGGGGATTGTTGCAGCCGGCTTGCTGTCCGTGCTTGTGCTCACCGAGTGCGCGCCGCAAGATCGCGCGTCTTGGATTGGCCTGCGATCGGGGAGGACGTGTAGATGAAAGCGACGTGGAGAGGGGTTGTACTCGCGCAGAGCGACGATACGGTGGTGGTGGAAGGGAATCATTACTTCCCGAGGACGTCGCTGCTCTCGGAGCATTTTGTGGAGAGCGCCCAAACCTCCGTCTGCCCGTGGAAGGGGACGGCTTCATATCTGGATATTGTCGTCGACGGGGATTGCAATGATGGCGCGGCATGGCTCTATCCCGATCCCAAGCCGGCTGCCTCACAGATCGAGGGGCGCGTCGCATTCTGGCGAGGTGTGCAGGTCTCGGCGGACTAGGTGGCTCCCGGCTCCGTGCGGGTCGGCCATCTGACAAGGACGTGCTCCTGCCCAGATGCAGACTGTGAGGTCGGTCGGGTAACGTCTTCGATTTGTCAGGGGGGTGGGTTCGGCAGCAGTCTTACAGGGTCGTCAGGCCGCTTTCCACCCGCGGCCGTGCTCAGCATGTTGAACCAAGGACGCCATCTGTGACTCTCTCCCACGTCCCAGGAGTTGGCCGGATCCCGAGTGCCGACATCGCCGTTCCCGAACACGACCGGGAGCTGACGTTCTACGCCAGTATCCTCGGCACAGGATCGCATCCTCTCTGGCGCGAAGATCTGATAAGCGACTCGGGCACGCCGATCATCGGCCTCGGGAAGTGGAGC
>JAKMDG010000545.1 GCA_022428035.1 Longimicrobiales bacterium | reverse complement strand
CGTGACGCCACGAATACCGAGCGACGACGACCTCCTGAAGCCTGCGTTCGCTATGCCGTCCCACCGGTCAGCGGCCCTTGCGGCGTGCCAACACCCGACCCACATCGGCGTGGCTGTTTGCAGCGATCAACCTGCCCGGCTCCTCGAATCGACCAGCTACGGCCCGGGTAGGGAATCGGCCGAGCACCGGATTCATGAGGCCACCCCTCGGAAGCATTCGTCTACCGACCTGGACCCAGCAGGACGGCGTTCATGAACAGCAACTGAGTTGCCTCAGCGTAGGCCCGGTAGTTCGGGTCCTCAGCAAAGCTGATGATCTGGCCGCTGCCGTATCCTTCACGCATCAGGAACGCCTTGTTGGCGAGCTGGGGCCGAGCTTCCTCCCATACGATGCCGCTCATAACCAGATCCTCAAGTGCTCCATACCGCCCGATGTTGGCACCGTTATCCAGCGTCAGCGGGGTGAAGACTCTCGACCCTTCGACCAGCACGCCGATCTCTCCGTCGGTTCCCGATGAGAGCCAGTGATCCGGGTCGAGCATAACGCGGATGATCGCCCCCGGCACACCCTCCGGAGCCTCGTCTGCCGGAACGATTTCGTCGAGGTATGCTATCGGCTGTTCGGCCGTCTCTTCGCTCGGTGCGTCAGTCCCGGCCGCACGTCCACCTCGACGCTCAGCCGTCGTAGACAGCAGTCCCGCTCGCGTGGCCCACGAAGTGGCGTTGGCCAGCGTGACGAGCGTTCCGCCGTCCGACATCCAGTTCTGGAGCTGGTCGACCAGATCTGACCCAATCACGCTTGCGTAGTTGCCGCTCGGGAGAACGATCACGTCGTAGTCGGCCAGGTTGGCGCGTCCCAGGCTCCGGCCACGGACCGCCGTGACAGGCATACCGTAGCGTTGCTCCAGGATGTACCGTGCCCAGCCGGTCGAGTACGAGGACGCCGGCTGATCGTACGCGAGCAGAATCTTCGGTGCCCGCAGCGCACGCACACTGTTCGAACCGAGGGATGCACCGGCCGTCACGTACGAGTCATCGATCGGTACCACCTCGGCACCGTGACGCTCTGCGATCCTGCCCAGCGTCGAGGGCAGATCCTCATCATTCTCCGAGACCCGGATGATCGCCGTGCCCGTCCCGTACTCGCGACCGCCCAACGTGAACCTCTCCCCCGAGGCACGTACCCGAATGCCACTCTGCATGGCCTCGGCCACCGTAGATGCCGCCGCCGTACCCCAGGGTATGAGATACCCGACCCTCGCTGCCGGCAGCGGGGAAGCAGCGCCACGAGCGGTGTCCCGCGTTACCAGGGCACCCGCCGCCCCGGTTACCTGAGTCGCCTCGATCACCTCGACATCCCAGAGCAGAGACTGGCTCCACGCGGTCAGGTCGTAGATCTCGTCGCCCTCTCGACGCGCGCGGCGCTCGATCTGACGTTGCACAAATGCTTCATCCATCGGTACGTGTTCGTCCAGCAGGTTACGCGCCATACGACTGGCGGGCTGATCGAGCGGTACGATGTACGTTCCGGTGGCAGGCAGTTCACGGCCAGCCACGTTCACCGGCCCATTCACGGAGTGCACGTCAATTCCATTCGCCGCCAGCATGCGGCTCATTCGCTGCGCCATGGCGGGATCGTGCGCCGAATGCAGGATCAACTCAGCGACGCCCTCACGACCCATCTCGACACCCTCTTGTCGGTACGCGAAGTAGTCTCGCAGAATTCGTTCTCGATTCTGCGCGGCGGTGGCCGCGGTGGTGATGGCCGCGGTGAAATGGTGGAGCACACCATCTCCATAGGTCATCACATCACCATCCGACTTCCGAACTACGAGCGCGCGTGCCGACGCCTGCTCGTACGTCATGCCCAGAGCGCCCTGGTTCATCGGCCACATGTCCACGTAGCCCGGGTAGAAAAGGTCGTAGACGTCACGGTTGAAGTACGCGAACCCGCGGGAATCGAATGCGGTTGCGTTGGCCCGCCCAAACACATCCATCAGCTGGATCTGGCGGTCGCCGTACCACGGGTTTGCAGGCGGTGCGGTCGGTGGGAAGAAGTAGGTTGAGTTACCTCCCATCTCATGCAGGTCGGCCACAACATTGGGCCGAAACTCCAGAAAGATTCGGACCTTACCGCGCGTCTCCGGCTGGCTCTGAATGAAGAGATCCCGGTTCAGGTCGAAGAGGTAATGATTGCCTCGACCACCCGGCCACGGCTCGTCGTGCTCGGCCGAATACGTCGCCTGATTGGGCCACCGTGCACGGGACATCGTCGTATGCTGGACGAACCGGGCGCGCCCGTCAGGGTTCTCCGCGGGATCGATGAGCACCAGAGACTGGCTCAGGATCAGGTCCACGGTCGGGTCTCCCTGAGCTGCCAGCAGATGGTAGGCTTCTGCCATGGCGGCGCCGTTCGAACTGATCTCGTTTCCGTGCACGCCGTGCATGAGGGCGGTCACGACCGGCAGCTCGGAAATCAGTCGCTCCACCTCTTCAGCTGAGAGTCCTTTCACTGCAGAGAAGGCCGCCAGGTCTGCCTTGACTGCATCGAGCCGGCTGATCCGTTCAGGTGATCCGATCACCATCACATAGAGCGGCCTACCCTCCCAGCTCTCAGCATACTGGATCAACCGCGTACGGTCAGGCGCGGCGTCGGCGAGGGCCTCGAAGTACGTGATAATCTCATCCGGATGCGTGATCTCTTCTCTGAACTCGTGACCGACGACCTCTTCGAGTGTGGGGACGGCTTCGCTGTAGCGAGTCCCCGGCGCCAGTTCCTGCGTGGGGCCTGGGACCTGCATGAGAGCGGCAAGGAGGAGAGGGCCGAGCATCGGATGATCCTGCGGAAGATGAGGGTCAGCCGGTCCGGGATCCGGCAGACGAGGGTCGGCAATATAGCCCGGGGGGCTGGAAGACCGCAGGTTGGCACGATAGTCTCGTCCCATGACAACGTCGACTCACGCTCGCGTCTTACGGCGCGCCCGATGCGGTGGCCGCCCGCCGCTCTTCCTTGCACTCATCGCCACCCTGTCCGCCTGTGGGGGTGCGGTACCCGATAATGACGTGACCGCGGACACCCAGTCCGACGTGGAACGCGACCCTCAGCTCGTCTTCTGGTCGTCCCTCGAGTCGCTGTGTGGTCAGGCGTTCCAAGGCCGAGTGACGGAGAGCGTGCCGCCCGACCCCTCGTTCGAGGGGCAAAGGCTTGTCATGCATGTCAGGTCCTGCGACCTGGCCGAGATTCGGATCCCGTTCCACGTCGGTGAGGACCGGTCGCGCACGTGGGTGATGACGCCGACCTCGGTAGGCCTCCGATTGAAGCATGATCACCGTCATGAAGACGGTTCAGAGGACGAGGTCACCCAGTACGGTGGAGACACCCTGGGACAGGGCGCCGCGACGGCTCAGGATTTTTTTGCCGACGCGGTGACCGCCAACCTTGTACCCGAGGCCGCGACCAACGTGTGGACGGTGGAAGTACGGTCCGGTGAGCTGTTCGCCTACGCGCTACGCAGGGAGGGAACCGATCGACGATTCAGGGTCGAATTCGACCTGACCCAGCCTGTCGATCCGCCTCCGCCGCCTTGGGGGGGCTGAGCTGTACGGAGCTGCGTTTGTCGAGAGTGTACTGAGGCTGGGAGCTCCGACCGTCGGGTGTGAACAAGATGGGCTCTCGAGTGGTAAGGGTCTCGAGTTGCAGCGTATGTGAAATGGAGTCGGGCGATCCTTTTGGCGCCCGCGAGGTATCATATGAGTCCGCAGTATGCATATGTTCAACGCTGTGAATGAAACACAGGGCCCGGAGGGTTTCGGTATGAAGCTCGGACGCGATCGTGCGTTCGGTACGTGGTTGGTCGCCTTGGTGATGTTGATATTTGGCGTCGGGGCGACGCCGGTCCAAGCGCAGACAATCAACGGAACGCTGATGGAGGTGGAGACCGGTCAGCCGATCTCCCTGGGTCTCGTCATCATGATGACCGAGGCGGGCGACTCGGTGACCTCTGGTGTATCGAATGGACAAGGGCAGTTCTCGCTAACCGCCCCCGACGGAGGATCTTTCCTCCTGGTAGCCTCCGCGTTCGGGTTCAAGGAGACGGCAGCCGGGGTCTTCGAACTGGGCGCTGACGGCGAGATGGATATCGACTTCCGGATTGCTGCGGCACCGATGCCCATCGATGGGATCCTGGTGTCTCTCCAGCGTCCAGGGCTCCAGCATCAGCTTGTGAAGAACGGCTTCGTCCGGCGCGTGACTCGAGGACTCGGGCGTTTCATCACGCCCATCATGATCGAAGAGTCCCCGGCGCTTACGTCGGAGGACCTGTTTCGGGGCATCCCGGGTGTCGGACTCGTCTATCCGCAGGGCGGGATCAATTCCTTCCAGGGTGCCACGGTCCGGTTGGCGGGGACTGGGCAGTACTGTACACCGACGATCTACCTCGACGGGACCCGGCTTTCCGTCCAGATGACTGCATCCATGCCGATTGAGGTGATCGCGCCGCTTCAGACCATCGACGCGGTCGAGATCTACCGCCGTCCAGCTGAGGTTCCTGTGGAGTACGGCATGACCCAGTCCGGCTCGGGCCAAGGCGGCAATTGCGGCGTCATCGTGCTCTGGACGCGCACCCGATAGGCCAGAACTCGAGGCTGCGCTCGGCGGCGTGTGTTGTCGTCCTCCTGCTCTCCGGTACATCGTGGGCATGCGGGCGGACTCCGACGGAGTCCCCGGAGCCGGGGCTCGCCTCGGCCGATTCCCTGGTCGCCCTCTGGGTCGATGAAGGTCGCATTCCAGGCGCCGTGCTTCTCGTTGCGCGCGACGGTGAGGTTCGACATCGAGCTGCGTACGGTCTCGCTTCGGCGGCGGAGTCGCTGCAGATGACGACGTCGACGGTCTTCGACCTCGCCTCTGTAACGAAGGTGATGGCCACGACGTTTGCTCTCATGGTGCTGTCCGATGACGGACAGGTCGATGTCGAGGCACCGGTGTCGAGGTACCTCTCCGACTTCCGAGGCGATGGCCGAGAGGACATTACCCTTCGCCATCTCCTGACCCACCGAGCTGGTCTGCCGCAGTGGGTTCCCACCTACTATCACGCGTCTGACCGGGACGAGGCATACGACTACATCCGCTCGCTTCCCCTCCTGTGGCCCGTTGGCGAAGAACGGCACTACAGTGACCTCGGATTCATGCTGCTGGGTCGAGTTGTGGAAGAGGTGAGTGGTCAGTCGCTAGACGCGTTCGTACGAGCTCACATCTATGCCCCGCTGGGGCTGGACGAAATCCGCTTTCGACCTCCGGGCGAGGGTGGCGCCAGGGCGGATACGGCCACTGGAGTTGCTCCTGTTGTTGCCCGCACGTCCCGTGGAAATCCATTCGAGCAACGGATGGTGCACGACCCGGACTTCGGATATCGGATTGCAGGCGACCCGTTCGTCTGGTCCGAATGGCGAACGGACTGGTTGAACGGAGAGGTGAATGACGGCAATGCGTTCCATGCCTTCGCTGGTGTGGCAGGGCACGCCGGACTCTTCTCGACTGCCGATGACCTGAACGTCCTGCTTCATGTGATGCTGAACGGAGGCGAGCACGCAGGTGTCCGCCTCATATCACCCGAGACCGTCGCCGCCTTCCTCGAGCCCACCGGTGACCGACAGGCGCTCGGTTGGCAGCTGCCGGGATACGCTCCTGTTGGTTCGTTCGGGCACACTGGATTCACGGGTACGCTCGTGCTTGGGGTGCCGGCCGAGGGGCTGGCGCTTGTACTTCTGACGAATCGGCAGAACTTCGGCGTTGACGACGAGACGCAGTACCCCGACGTCGGACCGCTTCAACGAGCGGTAACGGCGGCAGTAACTGGAATCGACTGATCAGGCTCCCCTGATCCTGACCTCATCAACCGAATGACTTTCATGATCCGTCAGCGTGCATGTACGACTCTAGGTCTTCTTGCCCTTACCTCACTGTTGTCCGGAATGTCTGCGGCGGACGTCCGCGCGCAGAACTCCGTTCAAATCGATGCTCCCGTAGGATTCGCCGCTGATCATGCGGCGCGACAGGCATTTTGTGAGGCGCGCTTCACTGAGCTTCCCTCGGGTGATGCGTTCCGTGAACACCTGCGCATTATCACCTCCACTCCGCATCCGACGGGCTCGGCAGCGCAGGTAGAGGTGGGTCACTACCTCGGGCGGGTGATGAAGGCGGCCGGGATGACTGTCCGTGAGCATCCGTACGACGTGTATCTGCCACAGCTCACGGATGACGTAGAGGCTCACATCGTCACCCCTGTCGCGATGCAACTGAACAACCGTGAGGCGGCGCTGGCTGAAGACCGGTTCTCCAGCCACCCGGACCTGCTCAATGGCTGGAACGCCTTCTCCGGGAGCGGTGACGTGACCGGTGAGGTCGTCTACGCCAACTATGGAACGAGAGCAGATTACCGCGCACTCGATTCCATGGGGATCTCGCTCGAAGACAAGATCGTCATCGCCCGGTACGGTGGAAATTTCCGTGGTTTCAAAGTTCTGTTCGCCGAAGAGCGCGGCGCGGCGGGTGTCATCATGTTTAATGACGCACCCGAGGTCGAAGAGGATCCGTACCCGGACGGCCCGATGCTCAACGGGGAGATCATTCAGCGTGGTTCCGTGCTCACCCTCAACTGGACCGGTGACCCCCTCACCCCGTTCGTCCCGGCTCTCCCGTTGGACGGGCCGGTTCAGGTTGAGCGCCTCGACCCGGACGAGGTTGGCCTGCACACCATCCCCGTCCTGCCGATCGGC
Source organism: Longimicrobiales bacterium (assembly GCA_022428035.1). Lineage (GTDB taxonomy): Bacteria > Gemmatimonadota > Gemmatimonadetes > Longimicrobiales > Gaopeijiaceae > UBA2589. The sequence continues at coordinate 1,484 of JAKMDG010000545.1, read as the reverse complement.
TACAACGCGGCCTCGGAGATTCTCTCCCGTATGGGCGGTGAGGCTGGCCCGGAGGAATGGCAGGGCGGTCTCGATCTACGCTACAGGCTCACTGGGGGGCCGGAGCTCACTGTTCGGGTCCGGGTGAATCAGCCAAAGGCGCTCACACGGGCGACTAATGTGGTGGGCACGTTCGAGGGGAGTGAGTTCCCTGACGAATGGATCATCCTTGGTGCGCACTACGACCCGTGGGGTTTCGGAGCTGTCGATCCCAACGGGGGCACGGCGATGCTGCTCACTCTCGCCGAAGCGCTGGGACAGCTGGCCGATGAAGGATGTCGCCCGCGTCGGTCGATCATGATCGCGCACTGGGACGCCGAGGAGTACGGGGTCATTGGCTCGTCGGAATGGGTCGAGGAATATCTTGAACCGCTGACCGATGGAGCCGTTGCATACATCAACGCCGACGGCGCTGTGTCGGGGCCGAATTTCGGATCGTCCTCTTCGCCCTCTCTCAAGCAGCCGATCCTCGACGCGATCCGTGATACGCCGTATCCGAACGAGGGACGGAGCATCTACGAGTGGTGGGCTGAGCGCGCCGACGATGGCGTCCCGGTGATGGGGAATCTCGGCGGTGGTTCGGATCACATCGCCTTCTACACGCATGCTGGTATTCCCTCTGCGGGGCTCAGCTCGGGCGGACGTAGCGGGATCTACCATTCGAACTACGATAATTTTGCATGGTTCGAACGCTTCGGGGATCCGGAGTGGATCTACGGCCCGATGCTGGCCACCGCTGACGGTCTCCTGGCGCTCCGCCTCGCGAACGCCGATCTGCTACCGTACGACGTGACTCGGTATGCGGTGGACACACGCACGCACGTGAACACGCTCTTCGAGGTAGCAGAGTTTCGACGGATCGAGGTGAATCTCGACCGCCTTGTTGCGTCCACGACGGATCTGGAGCGGGCCGCGGCTGAACTGGATGCGGCACGTACAGCCCGGGTGGCTGCGAGCAGCGTCTCAAGTGCCGCGGCAGAAGCCATCAACGCCGGCTTCATTGGTCTCGAGAAGGCCTGGCTCGATGAGCGCGGGTTGCAGGATCGTCCCTGGAGTCGCTCACTGTATGTCTCGCCTGACCCGTTCAGCGGCTACGCATCGTGGATGCTGCCGGGACTCCGTTACGAGATCGAGACGGACGATCCGGGTGACGTTCCGCAGTGGGAGACGCGGTATGTGGACGCCATCGATCGCCTGACCGCTCGGATGGACGAGCTGACCGTTCTCATCCGGGAGGGAATGTGAGCGTACGCGAGATCCTGAAGGGGGATGCACTCGAGGCGGCCGTCGCCGGACTCGAAGGCTGGGCTGTCCGTGACGGCAAGCTGCACAAGGAATATCGCTTCGCCGACTTTGTCGCAGCGTTCGGTTTCATGGCTGCGGCCGCGTTGTGCGCCGAGAGAAAAAACCACCACCCGGAGTGGTTCAACGTCTACAACACGGTG
>JAKMDG010000543.1 GCA_022428035.1 Longimicrobiales bacterium | reverse complement strand
GATCATGACGGCGCATCTGCAGCTACCGGAAGTCCTCGGTCCCGGGGCTCCCCCTGCGACGCTGTCACCGGAGGTCATGACCGATATCCTGCGCAACGATCTCGGCTTCGAGGGCATCGTCTTCACAGACGCGATGACCATGCGCGGTATCACCGATATGTACGGAATCGGTGAAGCGTCCGTCCGGGCCCTGGAGGCCGGGTCTGACGTCGTCCTCTCGCCGAAGGCGGTGTCCGATGTCATCGACGCGATCGAAGAGGCGGTCGAGACCGGCCGAATGAGTCGGAGTCGTCTCGAAGAATCGGCGCGCCGTATCCTGAACCTCAAGGCGCGACTGGGGCTGCACCGGGACCGCTTCGTCTCACTCGACGCCGTGAATCGCGTCGTCGGGATTGGCCCGCACAACGCCTTCGCCGATACCGCGGCCACGCGGTCGATCACCCTGGTTCGGGATCAGGACAGGCTGCTTCCCATGGACGGGCTGTCCATGGCGCCAACGCTCCATATTCGGTTCGCCGGGTCCACCCGATTGTGGGCCAACCGGGCGTTCGCGTCCGGGCTTCGGGAGCGTGTTGTCGATCTCAACGAGATTCGGCTCGACGAGCGAAGTGATTCCGCTGCGTATGCCGATGCCCACGATGCGATCAATGGAGCGGACCGTATCATCGTCACGGCATATGTCCCTGCATCCGCCGGGTCTACCGAGGAAGCGCTCCCCGCGTCCCTGCGCGCGCTCATCTCCGCGGCAGTGGCTACGAAACCCACGGTGATGGTCTCCTTCGGCAACCCGTACCTGCTCGCTGCGGTCCCCGATGTGGGCAGCTACGCGCTGGCGTGGGGTGATCGAGAGCGGTCGCAGAGCGCTGCCGTCGCGGCGCTCTTCGGTGAAGAGGCCATCAGCGGCCGGCTTCCGATCCCGCTCCCGCCATTCCATGACCTGGGTGAGGGCCTCGATCGCGCGAAGGTCACCGATCGGCTCGCCACGCTGGAACTGGAAGACCCTGTGGTTGCAGCCGGCATTATTGCTGCGCGGGGCGGGGGACCTCGCGGGCGGAACCAGACGGTAGCCGAGCCCGAGTCCGTGGGCATGTCGTCGGACGGCCTCGCGCGTATCGACTCGATCATCGTGGCCGGTGTTGCCGACTCCGCCTTCTCGGGCGCGGCGCTGGCAGTCGGGCGCCATGGTCGGCTCGTCTCGCTCAAGGGCTTCGGAGAGCTTCAGTACGGCACACGTCGTCCGGTCACGCCGACGTCCATCTTCGATCTGGCATCCGTATCCAAAGTGGTGGGCACGACAACCGCAGCAATGATGCTCGTCGGGGACAATGCACTCGATCTGGACACACCCGTGGTCGAGTATCTGCCCTGGTGGGCTGCGGGGGATGATCGCAAGAACGACGTCACCGTCCGTCATCTGCTCACGCACCGCACTGGCCTGACACCCTTCCGGACCTGGTACTTCGAGTTCGCGGGCATGGACGCGTACAAAGAGGCCGCGGCGAGCGAGGCGCTCGAGGTCGCCCCGGGCACGCGAACCGCCTACTCCGACATCGGCATCATGACGCTGGCCTGGGTCATTGAAGAAGTCGCGGGGCAAACGCTCGACGAGTTCCTGCAGGAACGTCTCCTGGACCCCATGGGAATGCTCGAGACGCGCTACAACCCTGAATCCACGCTTCGTCCGCGCATCGCGGCCACGGAAATCGACACGATCTACCGCAATGAGATGGTGTGGGGCACGGTGCACGATGAAAATGCAGACGCGATGGGTGGGGTCGCGGGTCACGCCGGTCTCTTCTCGACGGCCGTAGATCTGTCGGTGTTCGCCCGCATGATGCTCAACGGAGGCCTCGCGCCCGCCTGCGCGGCAGACGGTGATCCTGGCGAGCCGTGTCCCGTGCGCAGAACGGAGGCGCGCAGGATCGTGGATGCTTCGGTGCTCGACGAGTTTACCACCCGGGTCGACGAGACATCGTCTCGTGCGCTCGGTTGGGACACCCCATCTGAGCGCTCGTCGGGTGGAGACTACGTCACCAACGAGGCCTTCGGTCATACCGGATATACCGGGACCTCCATCTGGATGGATCCGGAGCTCGATCTCTGGGTGATCCTCCTCACAAACCGCGTCCACCCGACGCGTGAGAACCAGAAACACGTGCCCTTGAGGAGAGCGGTAGCGGATGCTGCTGTCCTCTCCATCATGGATCGCACCGTCGAGCCGAGAGTGAATCGTTGACGGGGTTTACCACCCTGGACCTCATCGTCCTGGTCGCCTACCTGGTCGGTGTCACCGTGTGGGGCGCCTGGCTCGGTCGCGGACAGGAGGGAGGGACCGACTACTTCCTCGGAAGTCGATCACTCCCCTGGGTCGCGGTCATGCTCTCCGTCGTCGCTACGGAGACGAGCACGCTCACCTTCTTGAGTGTGCCGGGCGTCTCCTACGCGGGCGCGCTGGTCTTTCTTCAGCTGACGCTAGGGTACCTGCTTGGCCGGGTCATTGTCTCGACCTTCTTCCTGCCGGCTTACTACGCGGGCTCCCTGACTACCGCATACGAGTTGCTTGAACAGCGATTCGGTCTCGGGGCTCGAAGGTTTACGTCGGCGATCTTCATGCTGACGCGCCTGCTCGCCGACTCGGTACGTCTCTTCGCCACGGCGATTCCTCTCGCGCTCATCACCGGCTGGCCGTATCCGGTCTCGATCGCGGTGATCGGGCTACTCACGGTGGTCTACACGTACTTTGGCGGTATCAAGGCAGTCGTGTGGGTCGATGCGGTGCAGATGGGCCTCTACCTCTTCGGGGCCGCGGTGACGATCGTCGCCATCCAGATGCTCCTTCCGGATGGCTGGGGCGGCGTGCTCTCCGCGGCTGGTGCTCAGGGCAAGCTCCAGGTCCTCGATTTCTCGACCGACCGCACGATCCCCTACACCCTGTGGGCTGGCGTCTTCGGTGGAGCAATTTTCACGACTGCATCGCACGGCACCGACCAGCTTATCGTGCAGCGCCTGCTGACGTGTACGGACCAGCGTTCGGCGCAGAAGGCTCTGATCGGGAGTGGTGTCGTCGTCATCTTCCAGTTCCTGCTCTTCCTGATGGTTGGGCTGGGACTGTGGGCGTTCTACGAGGGTCGGACCTTCGACTCGACCGACGAGATCTTCGCGACCTTCATCGTTCAGCAACTCCCACCAGGGCTGACGGGCCTGCTGATCGCCGGCGTGTTCGCCGCCGCGATGTCGTCGCTTTCCTCATCGATCAACTCGCTCGCGTCCGCTACGGCCTACGACTACTGGGCGCCGATGGTCGGGGCGCGCGACGACGAGGCGCGCATCCTGCGGGCCGGAAAGCTCTTCACACTCGTCTGGGCAGGTCTGCTCGTCAGCGGGGCGGTGCTGTTCATCCCCCTTTCGCAGGGGACGTCGGCTGTCGAGGTCGCACTCGGCGTCGCGTCACTGGTCTATGGCGGCCTGCTGGGTGCATTCGCACTCGGGGTATTCACGAAGCGTCCCGGCCAGCTTGCAGTGATGATCGGGGTCGCAGTCGGGATCGGTACGGTCACCCTGATGCGTGATCTGATGGCATGGCCGTGGTACGTCCTTGTAGGCGCGTCCGTCACCTTCGTGGTCGGCTCTCTGGTCGGATTGGTTCAGACACAGCTCGAGACGTGAGTCTTTTCGCCGGCGTCGATGGGGGTGGTACGCGGACCCGAGCTGTGCTCGTCGACGCGCAGGGCCGAGAGGTGGCACGGGGTGAAGCCCCCGGGGCGGTCGTCACCGCTGCCCACCCGGACGCGGCAGCAGAGGCGGTTGCCGGTGCGATCGGCGACGCGATGCAGGCCGCCGCGCTCGAGTTGATCACGCGGGACGCATCGCTCGACAGCATCGGCCTGCCGCTGGAGGGTCTCTGGGCCGGCTTGGCCGGTGCCGGCAGTTCAGAAGCGAGCCGTGCCGTGACCGAGGCACTCAGTACGCGTCGACTCGCTCATCGCCTGACCGTCGGCACTGACGTACGAGCAGCATATGAGCATGCATTTCCCGAGCGGGATGGCGTACTGCTCATCGCGGGAACTGGGTCGATCGCGTGGGGAACCGACCGGGGCGGGCAACCCATTCAGGTCGGAGGTTGGGGCCGGCTTCTGGACGACGAGGGCAGTGGCTACTGGATCGGGCTGCGCGGACTCCAACGCGTCATGACGGAGCATGATGGGAGGTCCGTGCCGAGCGCGCTGGGGCCGCAGCTCGTGCAGGCCTGTGGGGTGAGCGGTCCCGGTGACCTCGTGACCTGGGTCGCGACGGCAGCGAAGCGAGATGTTGCGGCGCTCGCCCCGGTCGTGATCGGGGCTGCGAACGCCGGGGACCGCGTGGCCGAAGGTATTGTCGAGCATGCCGTGAAGGCCCTCACAGGTCTTGTCGAAGGCGTAGCGATCAGGCTGTCCGAGCGTGACCACCAAACGCGCGTAGTGCTCTGGGGCGGGCTCATTGCGGCGGAAGGCCCGTTGGCATCGAGGGTCGCCGTGTCTCTTCAGGAGGCTGGATTCCTGGTGCTGGATCGCGTCGTCGATCCGCCCATGGGCGCCGCCCGTCTGGCCCTCCGAGGCTGATCCGCCGAAACGGCAGATCCATCAGGTCGAGCCAGCCCGTTTGACAGTCACCAGGCTCGCTAAGGTGTTGGGTACGTTCATTTTGTCAGAACGCGGCTGCCTGCTGATGGCACGTGGATTGCACCCTCCTGGGTATCGATTTACATGCCGTACCACATCTGCAGCCGGAGATACTGATGGCCATCACGCGATACACGGTCCGCCGTCCCACCCTTGCCCCTTGGGCAGATATCGACCTGATGCCGGGCCGCTTCGCGCGCCTCTTCGATGACCCGATTCCCGGGTCCACATCGGCGGGGCGCTGGAATCCCGCGGTCAGCGTGTCCGAGACAAACGACGAACTCGTTCTTACGGCCGAGCTTCCCGGCTTGAGCGAAGAGGACATCTCGGTCGACTTCGAGAACAGCGTTCTGACCATCGCTGGTGAAAAGCTCGACTCGCGCAACGTGGATGCGGAAGACCGTAACTACCACGTCTTCGAGCGTTACTTCGGCTCGTTCAACCGCTCCTTCACCTTGCCGCGAACCGTGAACCCGAACGACATCGTAGCGACGTTTGACAAGGGGATTCTGACGGTCACGCTCCCCAAGATCGCTGAGGCGAAGGGGCGCAAGATCTCGATCACGAAGTAGACGACGCTACCTCGCATCGTCACCAAGCGGGTCCGGGCATCTGCCTGGGCCCGCTTGGTCGTTCTACCCGTCCAGGACTCCGCGCAGCTCGTCCAGCAGGGAGCGGCTGTTTGCACCCCGCACCTTCCCCGGGGCGATCTCGAGGTCGGAGCCGTCGGGACGGGTCAGCACGCCGCCTGCCTCGCGGACCAGGATCATGCCAGCGGCGAAGTCCCACGGCATGAGGATCTCCTCCCAGAAGGCGTCGAGCGATCCCTGGGCGAGGTAACAGAGGTCCAGCGCCGCGGATCCAGCCCTGCGCACGCCCGAGGCCGAGCGCAGGACTCGGTCGAGCTGGCCCAGGTACTCGGGCATGAGGTCGAGCATCTTGAACGGGAAGCCCGTACCGACTATCGCCTCGATCAACGGGCGCTCCGTGGAGACGTGGATCCTGCGGCCGCTCTTGAAGGTGCCCGCCCCCTCCGAGGCCCACCATCGTTCACCGGTCGAGCCCGAGACTACCGCGCCCGCGACAGGTCTGCCGTCTACGGCGACCGCTACACTGGAACAGTAGTGAGGGTGTTCGTGCAGGAAATTGGCTGTACCGTCGAGCGGATCCACGATCCAGATCGGACGCCCGTCCCAGTTCGCGAGTTGATCCTCGACGGGATCCTCACTTTCCTCGGCGAGGATCGCGTGGTCCGGGTGACTCGATCGGATCACCTCGAGCGCTGCCTCCTGAGCATCGATGTCCGTCTTTGACACATAGTCTGCACGTGCCTTGATCGTGGCGCCGGCCAGCACCACGCGTCCGGCGTCTCTTCGATGAATGCGTGCGGCGGCTTCAGCGGCCTCGCGGGCGGTGCGGAGCAGGGAGTCCACGGGTCTCGATGGTTCGAGGATTCCGTCGCGTGACGGAGCGTGAGTGAGCAGCGGGCTCGAGCCGGATCGAGGTGCCCCACCGATCCAGCCGCTGCTAAGTTAGCCCTCCCGTTTCACTTCGCGACTACGGACCCTCCGATGACCAGCCCGGATTCCAGCGGAAGGAAGAAGCGCATCTTCAGCGGCATGCAGCCGTCTGGGGAAGCGCACCTCGGCAACTACCTCGGCGCGCTGCGCCGTTGGGTCGCCATGCAGGACGACTACGACTGCATCTGGTGCATCGTGGACCAGCACGCCATCACAGCCGGTGGTGACCCCGGGGAACTCCCGCGCAACGTCCTGGACCTGGCGATCTCGTATCTCGCCGTGGGACTGGACCCCCAGAAGGCGATCATCTTCGTGCAGTCGGACGTGCCAGAGCACACCGAGCTCGCATGGCTCTTCAATGCGATCACGCCCGTGGGCGATCTCGAGCGCATGACCCAGTTCAAGGACAAGTCGCAGCGCTTCGAGTCGATTCCCGCCGGTATCCTCAATTACCCGATCCTTCAGGCCGCTGACATCCTCCTCTACAAGGCGGACGCGGTCCCGGTGGGTGAGGACCAGAAGCAGCATCTGGAAATGACACGTGATGTCGCGCGGAAGTTCAACGTGGCCTACGGGGAGACGTTCCCCGAGACCGAGCCGCTGATCGCCGAGGACGTGGGTCGAATCATGGGCCTCGACGGTGAAGCCAAAATGAGCAAATCGCTCGACAACACGATTCCTGTGCTCGCCGACGCTGATGCTGTCTGGGCGAAGGTTCGCACGGCCGTGACCGATCCGCAGCGGGTGCGCCGTGATGATCCTGGTGACCCGGGCGTCTGCAACGTGTACTCGCTCCACAAGTTCTTCACGGACATCGAGACGCGGGCCGATATCGAGACGCGGTGCCGCGCCGGGACCATCGGGTGCGTGGACTGCAAGCGGATCCTCTCGGACAACATCGCGGATGCCTTCGAACCGTTCCGCGAGCGAGCGGCCGAGTTCCATGCGAAGCCTGAGCTCGTGCGCGAAATCCTGGATGATGGGGCGGCGAGGGCGAGGGTCATCGCCCGTCAGACCATCGGGGAAGTCCGCGACCGTATGGGGCTCGACTGGCGCAGTGCGATCAGCTGAGCCCGGCTTTCGAGACTCGAATCTGCTGCGGTCGGACGTCATCCGTGGAATCGCGCTCGTGCGCTCCGTTGCCTATCTTCGCGAGACCCTGACCGGTTGAGGAGAGGAGTTCATGCAGGAACTGTTCAAGGCCGCCGTCGAACGTGGTGCGAGTGATATCCACATCAAGGCTGGCGACTTCATGCGAGCCCGGATTCATGGTGAGCTCCAGCCGCTGACGCAGCAGAAGCTCACCGTCGACCAGGTAAAGGGGATCGCCATGCAGCTGATCCCACACCAGGAAGATCGTGACAACTTCGACAGGCTCTATGACTATGACTGCTCCTGGGGTATCCCGGGCGTAGGGCGGTTCCGCGTGAACATTCTGAAGCAACGCGGATCACCGATGATCGTCATGCGCTCGATTCCGATCGAGATCCCTTCGGTCGAGGACCTCGGCCTGCCCCCGATCATCAACAAGATCGCGGGCTTCGAGCGCGGTATGATCCTCGTCACGGGCGTCACGGGCTCCGGCAAGAGCTCGACGATGGCCGCGATGATCAACTGGATGAACCGCAACAAGCGGTTCCACATCGTCACGCTAGAGAACCCGATCGAGTTCCTGCACCGCGATAATCAGTGCTCGATCACCCAGCGCGACATCGGCACGGATACAGACTCGTTCGAGACCGGCCTGCGCAGTGTGCTTCGTCAGGACCCCGACGTCATTCTGATCGGTGAGATGCGCGACAAGACGACCATCGAGACCGCACTCAAGGCAGCGGAAACCGGTCACCTGGTCATCTCGACTCTGCATACGAAGAACGCCGTCCAGACGATCTCGCGGATCATCGCGGTCTTCGAACCGAGCGAGCAGGAGATGATCCGTGTTCGGCTGTCCGAATCTCTGCAGGCCGTCGCGTCTCAGCGTCTCGTGCAGAAGCGGGAAGGCGGTCGGGTCGCTGCGATGGAGGTCATGCTGATGACGTCTACGATCCGGGACTGCCTGCGCGATCCGGACCGGATGGAGGAGATCCCTGACCTGATCGAGGAAGGGCGCAGTCATTACGGCTCCCAGACCTTTGATCAGCACCTCATGGAGCTCGTGCAGTCGAAGCAGGTGGAGTTCGCGGTCGCCAAGGCCGCAGCGAACAACCCGTCCGACTTCGATCTGAAGCTGAATATGTTCGGCGCCGCGACCGGTGGCAGTGGAGCTGGTGCTGGCCCGCAGGGCACACAAGGACTTGCAGACGAAATGACCAACATCATGGGAGACTGACGGCGATGGCCAACGGTATGATCGATCTAAGCGGAGCATTCCTTCCCGTCACGACACCCTTTGCCTCGGGAACCGGCGATGTGGACGTTCCAGCCTTCCGGGCCAACCTGTCGCGCTGGTGCGAAAACCCGGTGTCTGGGGTTCTGATCGCGGGGTCCACCGGTGAGTCCGTCTTCCTTGACGAGGAAGAGCGGACGATGCTGGTCGAGGCGGCGGCGGACGTCGTTCCTCAGAACGCGATCGTGATCGCGGGCACGGGCTCGGAATCCACTCGGCACACAATCCGGCTCACGCAGCAGGCCGCAGCAGCGGGGGCTGACGCGGTGCTGGTGAGCCCGCCCGCGTACTTCAAAGGCGCGATGTCAGATGACGTTCTGACCGACCATTTTGGGGCGGTGGCCGAGGCTTCTCCGGTTCCGGTGCTCATCTATCAGGTTCCACTTCGACTGAGCACGCTCGAGTTCTCCACGCAGTTGATCGGCCGGCTCTCGGAGCATCCGAACATTGTGGGCATCAAGGACTCTCGCGGGCAGCTCGATCTGGCGGTGGAGCTCGTGGGGGGGACGGCCGACGACTTCCAGGTGCTGGTCGGAAGTGGTGCGATTCTCCACCCGGCCATGCAGGGCGGCTGTGTGGGCGGTATCGTCGCGGTCGGGCTCATGGCCTCAGCGGAGGCCGCGGAGATCGCGACGGCGCACGCAGAGGGCCGCGATGACGATGCGGCGGCGCTTCAGGCGCGTATTGCACCTGTCCATCAGCAGATCGTGGGCGGTATGGGCGTGCCCGGTGTAAAAGCCGCGCTCGACCTGCTTGGTTTCCATGGCGGGACGCCTCGACCGCCGCTCCGGGCGGCGCCCGAGGGCCGGATCGAGGAGATCCGGAGTATTCTCCATGACGCTGATCTGCTCATGCCAGCGGGGGTCTGAGCGTCGCGAAATCGCGTTGACACCCCTATGAGCCCCGGGTAGCTTTTCCCAAAGGATACACCGGTTACGGGCCCATCCCTCGAGCAGGGGCGGGCCCGTTTCGTTTTTGTCGGGCACAGAGGACATCATGTCGGATCAGGGTTCCTGCACTGTCATCGTTGGATGCCAGTGGGGCGACGAAGGGAAGGGCAAGATTGTCGACGTGCTCGCTGAGCGTGTGGATATCGTGGCTCGGTACCAAGGCGGCGCCAACGCAGGCCACACGGTCCACGTCGGGGAAGACGAGTTCGTCCTTCATCAGATTCCGTCGGGGATTCTTCATGAAGGACGCCGCTGTCTGCTCGGCAACGGTGTCGTCCTCGACGTCCAGCAGTTTTTTGAAGAGTACGACGCGATTCTCGAGCGTGGCATCG
>JAKMDG010000505.1 GCA_022428035.1 Longimicrobiales bacterium | reverse complement strand
CCAGAAGGCAGGGGCCATGGCACTCCTGACGAATGCCGCGCGTAACCGGAGATACTGGCTCGAAAACTTCCATGGTGTGAACCAGCGCGCCGTTGAGCAGTGGGCGTCGTGGCCGGACGCGTGGGTGATTCCCGCTGAGCAGGACAACGATCCCGGGATCACCTACGCACTGCGGGCGCTGACGATGGCTGACGTTGAAGTCCATGAGGCCCAAGCCGCGTTCACCGTCGATGCGGTGACGTTTCCGGCCGGTAGCTGGGTGATTCCCATGAATCAGCCCTACGCCAGCTTTGCGAATACGATGCTGGAAATTCAGGAGTACCCTGACCTTCGTGAATACCCGGGTGGTCCACCGCAGCGACCCTATGACGTAACGGCGCACACGCTGGGGTACCTCCTGGACTTCGACGCGGTCGCCGTCGACGGTCGCCTCGATGTAACGCTTGGTGACCCGATCGAGATCCCCGACTTCGACTTTCGTTTACCTGACCGTCTCGCCGCGTCCGATGCCCCACGCGTCGCGCTGTACAAGTCGTGGCAGGAGCCGATGCCGGAAGGGTGGCAGCGGTGGGTTTTCGATCAGCACGAGATGCCATACGACACGCTTCATGATGCAGACGTGCAGAGCGGAGCGCTTGGTGATTACGACGTCCTGATCTTCCAGGCACAGAGTGCTCGCTCGATCGAGCAGGGGCATCCAGAAGGCAGCATACCTCCCCAATACGCTGGTGGCCTTGGAGATGTCGGTGGCGCAGCCGTTCAGGCGTTTGTCGAGGGTGGCGGTCGTGTAATCGCCATCGAAGCCGCTGTGGACTACGTGCGCGACGTCTTCGACCTCGGCGTTTCGGATCTTACGGATCGCCTGGCCAACACCGACTTCTACATCCCGGGGTCAATTCTCAGGCTGGAACTGGAGTCGGCCTCGGAAATCAACGAGGGGATGCGCAGCGAGATCGCCTCCTGGTACTGGCGTTCGAGCATGGCGTTCGAAGTCGATGACCCCCGCGTCCGGGTCGCTGCTCGCTACGGCTACGGCGATCCGCTCCTGTCCGGCTGGGTCCTGGGAGGCGAGCATATCGCCGGACAGCCCGCCATTCTCGAAGCCGACATCGGGCAGGGTTCAGTGGTGCTGTTCGGCTTCCAACCCAACTACCGCGCGCAGACGATGGCGACGTGGCCCCTGCTATTCAACGCGATCCGGTAATGACCATGCCCCAAAGCACACCTGCATGCCCTGAGTGTGGCGAGGCTGCCACCGGCAACTTCTGCCAGAACTGTGGCACGGATTTGGGGGGCCGCTTCTGCAATCAGTGCGGGGAGCAGATTCCAGCCGGCTCGAAATTCTGTGGGCATTGTGGCGCTCAACTCGCTCCGGGTGCGGTCCGTCTCGGTCCGTCTCCGACGGAAGATGCTGGCACTACCGTCGATCTAGGCAGGGAGACGGGTGCTCAGGCGCACGCGAGCGGGCGAGGCTTCGAACGGCGCGAGGCGGTGCGGGAAGTCGTCAGCGGACAAAACCTACCCTGGTGGATCGCAGGCGCCTCGATGCTGGCTCTGATTCTGTACCTCGGGACCACGATGGTCCGACCGGGCCCGGCCCTCGTGCCTTCTACGAGCGGACCCGTGCAAGCACCCCTTGGAGGTGCATCCACCAGTGGAGGCGCTCCGCCCGACATCTCCAACATGTCGCCTATTGAGGCGGCGGACCGACTCTTCAACCGCGTGATGCAGTCGACGAGCGAGGGGGATAGCGCCCAGGCTCAGGCGTTCCTGCCTATGGCCATCGCGGCCTATCAGCGCGCTCGACCGCTCTCACTGGACGCCACATTCCACCTGTCGATGCTCAACCGGACGGCCATGAATCTCGAGGCCGCGCTCGACAATGCGTTGGAGATCCTCGCGCAGGATCCGAACCATCTCCTGGGTCTGGCGGCCGCTGCGGAGGCTGCGGTCGAGCTCGGTGAACTGGAGGAAGCAGAGGTGCACTATCGACATCTGTCGAATATCTACGATGCCGAGGTCCAGCGTGCGCTTTCGGAGTACGATCAACATTCTCTGATTGTCGAGGTCCTGAAGCAGGACGCCGAGCGTTTCCTCGCTGGGCGATAGTTCGAGGCGACTCCACCCACCGGGCTCTGAATCTGGGCGTATGCGCGTATTCCTGACTGGCGGTACCGGTCTGATTGGTTCGCACCTCGCTCATCACTTACTGACCGAGGGCCATGAGGTCGTCGCGCTGGTGCGGTCATCGTCCGACGCTTCGTATCTCAAGGGCGTCGGTGCCCAGACCGTACTGGGCGATGTCACCGACTCGGCAGACCAGCTCGCCACCTTGATTCGGGGCTGCAGCCACGTCGTTCATGGCGCGGCGCTTGTGTATTCAGGTGGCGGCTGGGAGGCGATCGCGGACGTGAACGTCGGGGGAACAGATCGCGTCCTCTCCGCGGCCGCCGCGGCGGGTATTGAGCGAGCTGTCCACATTTCCTCGGTAGCCGTGTACGGCAACGACAGCGTGAAACCCGACGAAGACCAGCCGCTGCGTCCGACCGTTGCGGACCGGGATTTTTACGCGCGGTCCAAACGCGAGGCCGAGATCGTGGCTCGACGTGTCGAGCGCGAGACTGACCTTACTCTGACTGTGGTTCGTCCCTCGGCTGTGTACGGAGAGCGCGATCGACTCATGGCTCCCGCGCTCGCGGATATCCTGCGGCTACCCGTGGTGCCATTGTTCGGGACTGCTGATAACACGCTTCCCGTGGTGTACGCCGGTAACGTAGCGGTAGCGATTCGCCTGGCGCTGGAGATTCCCCACGGAGGTGGCACGTACGATCTCGGAATGGATCATCCACTCACTCAGCGGGCCCTGTTCCAACTGCAGGCGTCGGGCATGGGTCTGCGTCCGCGGTTCCTGCGTGTACCGGGTGGCATGGTGCAGGGCGGTGCTCGCATACTCAGTCGTCTGGGCGTCAGTACTCCCGGAGCGCAACATCTGCCGTTAGACCGGGTGGCGCGGCTGGCCCTCGGAGAAAACCCCTATTCATCTGGCCGGGCGCATGCCCAGCTTGGGTGGAATCCACCTCATCAACACGCAGACGCGCTCGAGCGCACCGGGCGCTGGCTCCTGGGCCGTCTCGCTGACATGCCGGAGAATGACTGATGGACGACGACACAACATTCGATCCCACGCAGAATCCCGCTCAGTCGTTTCCCTATGAGCGGCCGACGGAAGATGAGCGCCTCCTGCAGAGCTTCGAAGACCTCGAAGAGGTTGGGATGGACTCGTGGCGCATCTTTCGGATCATGGGGGAATTCGTCGAAGGTTTCGAGGAGATGTCTAAAATTGGAACGGGAGTTTCGATTTTTGGCTCTGCCCGCACCAAGCCTGATGATCCGTACTACAAGGCGTGTGTGGAAACGGCCCGGCATCTTGGTGAAGCAGGCTTCCCGATCATTACTGGCGGTGGCCCCGGGATGATGGAAGCGGCGAACAAGGGGGCTCAGCTTGCCAGCGTTCCCTCGGTGGGTTGCAACATCGAGTTGCCCTTCGAGCAATCCGGAAATCCGTTCCTCGACGTCAGTATCGACTTCCGGTACTTCTTCGTGCGAAAGACGATGTTCGTGAAGTACGCCTGCGCATTCGTGATCTTTCCAGGCGGTTTCGGCACGATGGACGAACTCTTCGAATCACTCACGCTCATCCAGACCAACAAGGTTCGGAACTTCCCTGTCGTGCTGTTCGGAACCGAGTACTGGCAGGGGCTCTTCGACTGGATTCGATCCACCATGCTCGAGGGTGGAAAGATCTCTCCCGAGGACCTCGATCTGATGCTTCTCACGGATGATCCGGCGGAAGCTACCGCGCACATTGTAGACCGTCACAAAGTTCACGTGGCCGCAGAGCCCGATCGGTTCCGGAGACGGCGCACCGATTGAGAACTTCGGAGTAAATGTACCTTCCAGCCTCCGTAACGCTGATTCGGTCTTGTTGGGCTCGGCGTCAGGGGCTTTTTTTCATGACTCTGCCGGAAACGGACGTTCCGCGACTTGAGGAGCTCGTGACCATAAAGACAGAAACGCCCCGGGGATACGCACCCACCGGAAAAAACACCGGAGTCGTGAAACCGAAGGGCACCTCCAAGATTCGGGCGCACGAAGGCCTCGAGACCATCGACATTCGGTCTCGCAAACCGTCGTGGCTCAAGGTTCGCTCGCCTGGTGGGCCTAACTACCTCCACCTCAAAAAGAAGATGAGGTCGGAGGGGCTCCATACGGTTTGTGAAGAGGCGGGTTGTCCGAACATTGGTGAGTGTTGGGAAGCGGGGACGGCGACCTTCATGATCCTCGGCGATGTGTGCACCCGCGCATGCAAGTACTGTGGGGTAGCCCACGGCATGCCCACGAGGCTCGACGAAGACGAGCCGCGTCGGGTGGCGCAAACGGTGAAGGAGATGGAGCTCGAGCACGTGGTGATCACGAGCGTGAACCGTGACGAGCTCCCTGATGGTGGCGCCGCTATTTACGCAGACACGATTCGCCGGATTCACGAGGGCGTGCCGGGTTGCTCCGTCGAGGTCCTGGTCCCCGACTTCAAGGGCGATGAGGACGCGCTGAAGATCGTGGTCGATGCAAAGCCTGCGATCCTGGGGCACAATCTGGAGACCGTCGATCGACTTCATCCGGATGTGAGACCCGGCGGTCGCTACTGGCGGTCGATCTCATTCCTGGGCGCTGTGAAACGTCTCGATCCTGCCATGCTGACCAAGACGGGCATCATTCTGGGAATGGGCGAGGAAAAGGATGAGATCCGACAGGCGATGATCGACCTGCGAGAGGCGGCCGTCGACATCCTCACGCTGGGCCAGTACCTGCGTCCCTCCGCGATGCACATTCCAGTGGCGCGGTGGGTGACCCCCGACGAATTCGCCATGTGGAAACAGGTCGGGGAGGAGGAGTACGGATTCAAGCACGTCGAGTCGGGCCCCCTCGTCCGCTCGAGCTATCACGCGAAAGAGCAGGCTCGAGAGGTACAGGCCGGAGGACCCGGCGCAATTCAAAATGTGTTGGAGGCGGACATCCCCGCCCCCGCCGAGGTCCGTCTGGACCTCGTTCAGCTCGAGCTCGGCCGACCAGGCCGATCGAACAACGGAGCCTGACGTGGCCGAGACGAAAACGAAGGCCAAGAAGTCTTCCCGAAAGAAGAGCGATGCGCTCGCAGAGCACGGCATCAGTGAGGAGCTCGCGCTCGAGTTGATGCGCGACATGCTGCTGTACCGCCGGTTCGAAGAGAAAGCCGAAGAGGGTTACGCCATCGGCAAGATCGGTGGGTTCTGTCACCTTCACATTGGTCAGGAAGCCGGCGCGGCGGGCAGCATCAAGCCGCTGCGTGACGACGACTACGTGATGAGTGCGTACCGTGAACACACTCAGGCGCTCGCCAAAGGTGTTCACCCGAACGCCGTCATGGCCGAGCTGTACGGCCGAAAGGACGGCTCGTCGGGGGGCAAGGGTGGATCCATGCACATCTTCGACGCCGACTGCCGCTTCATGGGTGGACATGGCATCGTCGGTGGCCAGGTCCCCCTCGCGACCGGAATCGCCTGGAAGATCAAGTACAGGGGTGAGGAGACCGTCTCGCTCGTGTTCATGGGTGACGCCGCAGTGAACCAGGGTGGCTTCCACGAGGCCCTCAACATGGCCGCGGTGTGGAACCTGCCTGCCATCTACGTGGTGGAGAACAACGAGTACGGTATGGGGACCGCGTTCAGCCGAGTGTCGCGTACGGACATGTCGACCAAGGCGGTGCCTTACGGGATCCCGTCTCACACGGTTGATGGTCAGGACGTCCTCGCCTGCTACGCATTCTTCCGTGATTTGGCCGATAAGGTGCGGCACGGAGCCGGTCCACAGTTCGTCGACCTCCAGACGTATCGGTTCCGCGGGCACTCGATGTCCGATCCGGTCTCTGGTACGTATCGCTCGGTTGAAGAAGTGCGGCAGGCGAAAGAGGAGCGTGACCCGATCGCGTTGCTGCGTGATACGCTGATGGAGGCTGGCGTGCTCGACCAGGAGACGCTCGAGGAGATGGACGCCGAGGCGCGTCAGGTCTCGTTGGACGCGGCAGACTTCGCAGAAGCATCGCCGCCGCCAGGGCCGGAAGCCTTGTACGCCAATGTGTGGGCCGAGATCAACCCGAATGGCCGGCTGTTCTTCGATGGACGTCCGGAATCGGAGGAGGCGAACTGATGGCGGTCATGACCTATCGCGAGGCGCTCAACGAAGCGTTACGCGAAGAAATGGAGCGCGATCCCGACGTATTCCTCATGGGCGAGGAAGTCGCCGAGTACGACGGCGCATACAAGGTCTCCAAGGGACTTCTCGAGGAGTTCGGCGAGCAGCGAATTGTCGACTCCCCGATCTCGGAACTCGGCTTTACCGGCCTCGGTGTGGGCGCGGCGATGGCGGGCCTGCGGCCGGTTATCGAGTTCATGACCTTCAACTTCGCGTTTCTGGCGATCGATCAGGTCATCAATTCAGCCGCGAAGATGTACTACATGTCGGAGGGTCAGTTTCCGATGCCGATCGTCTTCCGTGGACCGACGGGAGCCGCACTTCAGTTATCGGCGCAGCATTCGCAGGCGTGCGAGACGTATTACTCCCATGCGCCGGGGTGCAAAGTCGTGACGCCGGGCACGCCCGCTGACGCCAAAGGCCTCCTGAAGGCAGCCATCCGGGACAACGACCCGGTTGCGTTCATGGAGGGTGAGTCGCTCTACAACTTCAAGGGCGAGGTGCCGGACGACGATGACTTCGTCATCCCTCTGGGCGTTGCGGACCTGAAGCATGAAGGGGGAGACGTCTCGATCATCACGCACGGCAAGATGATCCACGTTGCACTCCAGGCTGCTCAGAAACTCGAGAAGGACGGGATCCACGCCGATGTGTTGGATCTCCGCACGATCCGTCCGCTCGACATGGACGCGATTGTGGAGACGGTCAAGAAGACCAACCGGGCGGTGTACCTCGAAGAGGGGTGGCCTTACGCCGGCACCGGAGCCCAGATCGTATCGATGATCCAGGAGGAGGCGTTCGACCACCTCGACGCACCGATCATCCGCGTGACCCAGGCCGATGTTCCTATGCCCTACGCCAAGAATCTCGAGATACTCGCCAAGCCTTCGGCGAATCACGTGATCGAGGCCGTCAACAAAGTCCTGTACCGATAGCCATGGCTACGAAAGTCCATATGGAAGCGCTCTCCCCTACGATGGAGGAGGGCCAGCTCGTTCAGTGGCTGAGAGCCGAGGGTGACTCGATCGCCACCGGCGACGTTCTCGCCGAGATCGAGACCGACAAAGCAACGATGGAATTGGTCGCACGTGGGGAGGGTGTTCTCAGAAAGATCTTCCTCGACGCGGGTGGTACCGCTGAGGTCGGTGCTGTCATCGGCGTCATCGCGGCGGCGGACGAAGACATCTCGGGGATTGAGGGCGTGTCGGGCGGAGGTGGTGATGCGCCAGCTGCTGCTGAGCCCGCCGCTCCGGTCGCTGCAGTCGCTGCAGTCGCCCCCCCTGCCGAACCCGAGCCTGCTGCCCCGGCAGCACCAGTTGTTGCTGCGCCTGCTCCCGTTGCGGCGGGTGGCCGTGTGAAGGCGTCACCTCTGGCGCGTCGACTTGCGGAGGAGATGGGCGTCGATCTCTCGCTCGTCGCGGGCTCTGGCCCGGGTGGGCGTGTGGTGAAGCGTGACATCGAGGCCGCGAAGGCCGCAGGTGTCTCCGCGCCAGCGCCGGCTGCGCCGACGTG
Organism: Longimicrobiales bacterium; assembly: GCA_022428035.1. Lineage (GTDB taxonomy): Bacteria > Gemmatimonadota > Gemmatimonadetes > Longimicrobiales > Gaopeijiaceae > UBA2589. The sequence continues at coordinate 789 of JAKMDG010000505.1, read as the reverse complement.
GACACCTGATGAAGACGAGTTCGAGGATGTTCAGACGTCGCAGATGCGGAAGACGATCGCGAAGCGTCTGATTACGTCGATCGGTCCGGTTCCGACCTTCTACCTTACCGTCGACATCGACATGGGGCGGGTCATGGAAGCCCGGAAGAGCATCAACACGATGCTCGAGAAGGACGGGATCAAGGTCTCCATCAACGACATCGTGCTGAAGGCTGTCGCGGGTGCCTTGCGCCAGCATCCAAACTGCAACGCGCAGTGGCACGACGGCTTCATCCGCCGCTTCAATTCGGTCCATATCGGTGTGGCCGTGGCGGTGGATGACGGTCTCATCACGCCGGTCGTGAAGAACGCTCATCTCAAGGGCATCACGCAGATTGGCGCCGAGGTGAGAGAGCTGGCCGGGCGAGCTCGTGACAAGAAGCTCATGCCTGATGAGTACACTGGCGCGACGTTCTCCGTCTCGAATCTCGGGATGTTCGGCATCCACGAATTCACGGCGATCATCAATCCGCCAGAGGCAGGGATCCTCGCGATCGGTGGGATCGAGCAGACGCCGGTCGTCATCGAGGGTGAGGTCGTGGTGCGGCCTCGCATGCGCATCACCATGAGTTGCGACCATCGCGTGATCGACGGCGCACAGGGATCCAGGTTCCTCCAGACGCTCAGCGGCATGCTCGAGGAGCCGACGGCGATCCTGCTGTAGGTCAACGCAGTTTGAGCGAGTTGGCCCCGTCCGGTTTGTAGCCGGCCGGGGCCTTCTGCGTCACGGGCATGGCGGCGTCCCCCGCC
>JAKMDG010000495.1 GCA_022428035.1 Longimicrobiales bacterium | reverse complement strand
AGGCTCTCCTGAACGTGCGAACCGAGACGGAGAATCTCGGCGTTGCGCTTGAAGAAGCGGTGAATGATTCGATAGCAAATGCGACGATTATCGAGCGAACCCGTCAGTTGGAGGCCCGCGGCGACTCCATTGAAGAGCGTGTGGCGATTATTCAGGAGATCGATGCGGGCCGGTACGTCTGGCCGCACATTCTGGACGAGGTTGCGGCTGCAGTCCCCGACTTCCTTTGGCTCCGTGAGGTGATGTACCAGAGCGACAATCCGCTCACGGTTCGGGTTACCGGGCGGGCCGGGTCCCTCTTCGCCATCACCCGGTACATGCGTCGCCTCGAAGCGTCACGCTTTTTGCGCGGTGTGAGTCCCGAGACGATGCAACAGGTTCCGTCCGAGGCGAATCCGGAGGACTTGGTCTACATGTTCGAACTCGTCATGACCTACGAGTCGCCGGGCATAGATGAGCTCGAGACCGTGCCACTGTTTGTTGACGCGGTCACGCAGGCCCAAACTTCCGAACCAGGGAACTGAGACATGGCCTGGTACAACCCCACGGACCCGACCCAGCGCAATTGGATGCTTGGCGGCATTGTGGTCCTTGCGCTGATTTATCCGTTCGCGACCTACTTCATGGCGCCGAAACACGAGGCGAATGACCTCGTCCGGGATCGGATCGAGACCCTGGACATGCAGAACACGCAGGCTGGCGTGATTGTGATGCGAGGCGGAGCCGGTCTGGAGGAGCGTATGGCTCTGTACGAGCGGCATGTCGCCCGTCTGGAAGAGCTGATTCCAGTCCAGGAGGAGGTCCCCGCCCTCGTGGATGATATCCAGGCGCGAGCCCGTGTCTCGAATGTTGAGGTTGTGGGCCTCGATCCCGAGCCGACGCAACCCGCGGGCCCTTATAACCGCACTGGGTACCAGATGACGGTGGTCGGTGGCTACCATGAGGTGGCCCGCTTCCTCACCGAGATCGCGAGCCTGCCGCGGATCGTCACGCCAGTTCAGATCGAAATGCAGACCTATTCCGGCGTGAGTCAACGCGCTGACATGGTGTCTCCAGTCCAAGCGTCGTTCCGGATCGAGACGTACGTCCTCCTCGATCCGACCTCCATCGCTCCGGCTGAATTGCCGGGAGGCTGATGATGAAGAGATTCGTTGTGGCGTTGGCCGCGCTCGGCACCTGCGCAGCTGTGGCCCTCCCGACTTCCGCCGAGGGCCAGGCGCCGACCCCTCCACTCTCGGACACCGAGCTCGTCTTCGAGCGGGAAGTGTTTTCTTATCCGGCGTTCACGCGACGTAATCCGTTCCTGCCTCTCGAGGGTACAGCGGGAGGTCCGCGTTACGAGCAGCTCACGCTGATTGGGATCATGTTCTCTCCCGATCCGGCTTCCAGTGTGGCCGTGATCTCGACGGGGTCTGTCACCGTCGCGGAAGACGGAACAACCAGTGGTGTCGCCGGTGATGCCTACTATCTGAAGGTCGGTCAGACCATCGGAAACGCTACCATTGTCGAGATCCGCCGAGACGCCGTGGTCGTCGACGTGGAGGTCTTCGACGCAGTCGAACGAAACACTATGAACTTCGTATCCAGCCGCGAGGGAGGCACCTCATGACGTCGATGTTCGCTCTGTGGGCGGGCACGCTCCTCGGCCTCGGTGGGGCCGTCACGGAAGTGACGATCACGCCGATGGCGTCGCAGACGAGTATTCTCGTCGCGACTGATGAGCGCGTCGAATATCGCTCTTTTGTCATGGAAGGGCCCCACCGCCTGGTGGTTGACCTCATGGGCGCGACACACGCGCTGCCTCGCGCCGAATTTTCCGCGGTTGCCCGGGGCGGCATCATCTCGATGCGTTCCAGCCAGTACGCAGAGGATGTCGTGCGACTCGTCTTCGTGCTGGAGCAGAGTCTCGACTACGAGGTTCTAGAGGATCCTCGCGGGCTGCGGATTCATCTGGACAACCCCGTGGGTGATTTCGAGCCATGGTCCTCGGGTGCCCAGGAGCCCGCGTTTGACCCGACGTCGATGGTGCCATCGTCTGTTGCGGTTGTGGCGCCCGTGCAGGAAGCGCGTCGGATCTCCGTGACGTGGACCGAGGCTCCGGTCAACGACGTTCTGCTGGCGTTCGCGGCGTTCTCCGGCAAGTCGATCGTGCCGGGATCTAACGTCACGGGCTTCGTCACGGCAGACATCAACGACCAGCCCTGGGATGTCGCCCTGATGACCATCCTGGCAGGCCAAGGCCTCGTGGGTGAGGAAGACGCCAACGGGATCATCCGGGTCGACAACATCTCGGACATCAATGACCGAGAACAGATTGAGACGATTCTGACGCGGGCGTACCGGATTTCTTACGGCACGGTCGCGGAGATTCAGACCCTCGTGCAGCCGCTGTTGACGGCGCGTGGTAACGTGAGTGCGAGTACAGGGGCCAACACACTCGTAGTGTCCGACATCCAGCGGGTGCAAGACGCGGTGTCCGACATGCTCGCTCAGCTGGACGTCGAGACCCCTCAGGTATCGATCCAGGCGAAAATCATCTTCGTGAACCGCACGGCGCTCGATGAATTGGGTGTTACCTACGAACTCAAGGACTCCCGCGGGAACCAGTTCAACACGCTGACCTCTGGTTTCGTGGATCCCGATGGTGACGGTCCACTTCCTGGCGAAGCTGTGCCTCAGGGAACCCAGTCGGTTCTTCTCGGGGGGAACTCCATTGGCGCCCTCGGTAACGCTTCGGCGCGTGTCACGGCGCCGACGCTTCAACTCCTGACCTCGATGGTCATCGGGCGGCACACGTTAGTGAGCTTCCTGGACGCATTGGAGTCGGTTCAGCTGAGTGACATCGAGGCTACCCCTCAACTTACGGTCCTCGACAATCAGGCTGCGGACCTCCTGGTCGGTGAGCTGACCCCGATTCGCGTGATTGATGCGGCTGCAGCCGGCGGTGGCGCTGCTGGCGGCGCTGGCGGTGGCTTCCCTGTGGCTCAGGTGGAGCAGCAAGAGACCGGCATCAAACTCCAGGCTACTCCGCATGTGACCGGGGACAAGATCCTGCTGGAAGTGCTGGCGGAACGTTCCGCAGCGGAGCTCGCCGACTCGGATGCCGGGTTCATCTTCCGTACCCAGCGCGCAGAGACACGAGTGCTGGTGGGGGATGGCGAGACGGTCGTCATCGGCGGGCTGACCCAGTCTGAACGTACGGAAGCGGTGGCGGGCATCCCACTGTTGATGAACCTCCCTCTCATTGGCGGGCTGTTTCGGACGCGCCGTGAACAGGAGATCCAGCGAGATCTGATTATCCTAGTGACGCCGACGCTCGTTCGTAGCTCGCTTCAGTAAGACTCGACGACCGGACCGACGATGAACCACGACGCAAGAAGGCTCCGGCTGTACGCGACGCTCGCGCTGCTCGGTACAGTCGGATTGGCTGGATGTGAAGGCGGCAACTTGTTCCAGTCTGCCATCGCATCCGGCGAGGGTGGGCCGACGGCCACCATAACATCTCCGGACGATGGTTCAACGGTGGGCCTGAACAGTTCGTTGGGCGTAGGCTTCGATATCGGGGCACCGGAAGGGGCCGCGTCGTACACGGTAGTGGGTCGATATGTGGGCCAGGATACCGAAGCCTACCAGAGTGTCACCCAGAGCCTTACGGCCACGAGCTTGTCCGCGTTTGCGACGATGTCTCCGGCAGCAGGGCAGGTGAGTGGGGATGTGTATGTCGTGGTCGAACTGCTGGATCTGGCCGGCGAGACAGGGCGGGATTCCGTCAGAGTTACCATCACCAACTAAGCGGGTTGGTCATCGCCGACGGCCATTCTAACTTCTCGTAGAGTGTACGCTCCGGAGTCGGTGCGGGCCTGGCTCAGGCCGGGCTTTTTCAGGTCCGGTGCCGGCCGCGGCTTCGCGCCTGAACTCAACAGTCGGCATGACCTCTCTTCATTTCCACACAGCCGGTGAATCGCACGGAAAGGCGCTCACTGCGCTCCTCGAGGGCGTGCCCGCTGGTCTGGATCTGAATGTAGAACGGGACGTCGATCCCGAACTCGCCCGCCGACAGGGCGGGTACGGCCGCGGTCGCCGAATGAAGATCGAACAGGATCGCGTGGAACTGCTGAGCGGAGTGCGGTTGGGTGAGACTCTGGGTTCGCCCATCGCCATGGTCATCCGTAATCGAGATTGGGAGAATTGGACGACGGCGATGGCCCATGCGTCGCCGCCGGACGACGTGAACCCAAAGGCGCTTCGGCCCCACTACTTGCCTCGACCGGGCCATGCCGACCTTGCCGGGGCATTCAAGTACGATCGTCGGGACGTACGAGACATTCTGGAGCGAGCGAGTGCCCGGGAGACTGCGGCTCGCGTGGCATGTGGTGCAGTCGCCAAGCGGTTCCTTGCGGAGTTGGGAATCGCTATTGGCAGTCATGTATGCTCGATCGGTGCGATTGAAGCGGACCCGATCGAGGTGCCGGAAGATCTCAATGGGCGTTCCGATGGCGACCTGGTTCGCTGCCTGGACCCCGAGGCCTCGGCGCGCATGTGCAGAGAGATCGACAACGCCAAGGAGCGTGGGGACACGCTTGGTGGGGTCTTTGAGGTGGTGGTTACGGGCGTTCCGGTCGGTTTGGGGTCGTACGTGTCCTGGGATCGAAAGCTCGACGGTCGGCTGGCTGCTGGGGTGATGTCGATTCAGGCGGTGAAGGGCGTTGACCTGGGAATCGGGTTCG
>JAKMDG010000493.1 GCA_022428035.1 Longimicrobiales bacterium | reverse complement strand
CGGGGTGGGCGCTACATGTCGCTGGCTCACAACGGCCATAGCCAGCTCTCGGACTCCAACACGGGGGAACGGGACGGCGTCTGGCTTCACGGCGGGCTGAGCGACCTCGGGCGCGAGGTGGTCTCAGAGATGAACCGCTGGGGCATCATGATCGATATCTCGCACCCGTCCAAGGAGGCGAACCTGGAGATGATGCGACTCAGTGAGGCGCCCGTGATTGCGTCGCACTCTGCTGCGCGGTCGCTCGGCGAACACTCCCGAAACATGGACGACGAGCAACTCCTCGCGCTTGCGGAGAACGGTGGAGTGATCCAGACGGTTGCCTTCCGGAGCTACCTGCGGCCCGACAAGAACTCGGCGTACAACGAGGCATCCCAGACGGTCGTCCGTGAGGTCGCGGCCGAGATGGAGTTTGAGATGCCCGAGGGTGGCCAGCGCGCGATGTTCCGCCAGATGCAGACCATGAGCGAGGCCGAGCAGCAGTCGTTCATGCAGGAGTACGAGGCAGTGCAGGTGGCGGCTGACGCCCGGATGGCGGCGATGGACGACATGCCCGAGCCGGTGAGTGTCACCGACCTCGTAGACCATGTCGACTACCTGGTCGGGCTCATCGGTCTAGAGCACGTCGGGATCAGCTCGGACTTCGATGGTGGCGGTGGCGTCACCGGATGGAACGATGCCTCCGAGACCTTCAACGTCACGCTCGAGCTGGTGCGTCGTGGCTACACCGAGGAAGAAGTCGGCATGCTGTGGAGCGGCAACCTGCTTCGCGTGCTCGATGAGGTGCAGGGGGTAGCAGCCGGACTACAGGCAGCCGGCTGATGCGAATGCGTTCGGACCTGCGGGTAACTGCGTTTCCTGTCGTGGTGATGGTCGCGTTGGCTGGGTCTCTGGTTGTGGCTCCCGTGCATCTGCGGGCCCAGGTGGTCCCGGACGTCACGGTCGACCCCGTTTCCGACTACGCCGACGACTACCTCGCCACCTTCTCGATCATTGCACTCGATCGAGAGACCGGTCAGCTCGGTATGGGCGTCCAGTCGAAGGCGTTCGGAGCTGGCAATCGGGCGATGACCGCGAAAGGTGGTGTGGCCATGATCGCCCACCAGGCCTCGGCGAATCCGATGTACGGTCCCATGAGCATCGAACTCATCGAACGTGGCTATTCGCCGGAAGAAGCGCTCGGCCAGCTGGTTCGTAGCGACGAGGGACGGGATCGTCGGCAGAACGCCATCATCGACATCGAGGGCCGGACTGCGGCGTGGACAGGTGCGAGCACCAACGCCTGGGCTGGTCATCACTGTGGCGTGGACTACTGTGCCCAGGGCAACATCCTGGCCGGGTCCGAGGTCGTGCAGGCAATGGTCGCATCGTTCGAGGCATCGTCGGGGGCGCTGGCCGAGCGGCTCATGGATGCGCTGGATGCGGCGCAGGCGGCGGGTGGAGACGCGCGTGGTATGCAGTCGGGTGCCATCCTCGTGGTCGCGCCCCGAGTCCGTGGGGCCTTTCACGACCGGGTGGTCGATATTCGTGTGGACGATCACCGGCAGCCACTGGCCGAGCTGCGGCGCATCCTCGATCTCCAGCGGTCGGGGGAGATGCTCCGGGAAATCAACCCGATGCTTCAGGCGGGTGATCTCGATGGCGCGCTCGAGTGGGCTCGGGCTGCAGTCGCGAAGTCCGCCGACAACGACAACGCGCACGTCGCACTGGCCAATGTCCAGCTGCGGAGTGGCGACCGAGAAGGCGCGATGACCTCACTGCGCACTGCAGTCGGTCTCAACCCGGGACGACGCACGACGCTGCCCCGGGACAGCAACTTCGCTGCGATCCACCAAGACCCCGACTTCCTGGGTTTGATCGGCTGAGTCCGCATGGACTCGATCTCGCCCTCTTCTCTCACGAATTCCGCCACCATGTCTGACACGATCGATCGGTTGAATGCCGCGCTCGAGGGCCGCTATCACGTCGAACGGCAGATCGGTGAAGGTGGCATGGCCACGGTCTTTCTGGCCGAGGATCTGAAGCACTCCAGGCGCGTCGCCCTCAAGGTCCTCAAGCCGGAGCTTGCCGCGGTGGTCGGAGCCGAGCGCTTTCTCTCCGAGATCCAGACGACCGCCAACCTCCAGCACCCCCACATCCTGCCCCTCCACGATTCTGGAGAGGCTGACACGTTCCTCTACTACGTCATGCCCTTCATGGAGGGCGAGACGCTGAGAGAGCGGCTGGCGCGAGAGCGTCAGCTGCCGGTAACGGAGGCTGTCGGGCTCGCCGTGTCTCTATGCGGGGCTCTCGATCATGCGCATCGAAAGGGCATCATCCATCGCGACATCAAGCCGGCGAACATTCTGCTTCAGGATGGGCAGCCGGTCGTCGCTGACTTCGGGATCGCCCTGGCCGTCGGTGCGGCCGGAGGAGCACGCCTGACCGAGACGGGGCTGAGTGTCGGTACCCCCTACTACATGAGTCCCGAGCAAGCGACCGGGGACCAGCATGTCGGACCGGCGAGCGACATCTACGCCATCGCATGCGTTCTCTACGAGATGTTGGTGGGCGAGCCGCCGTTCCCGGGGTCGACCGCGCAGGCGGTTCTGGGCCGGATCATCGCCGGGGACGCCGCACCGGCCACGCGATATCGCCCGACCATTCCAGCGAACGTCGACGCGGCGATCCGGAAGGGACTGGAAAAGATTGCGGCCGACCGGTTCGCCACCGCAGAGGAATTGGCGAAGGCGCTCGTTGACGCACAGTTCCGGCACGGGGATGGGGTCGCTGAGGGTGCGCAGCCCGGTGGCCCCTGGAGGCCGATTGCGATTGCGGCAACCCTGGCCGCCGTGCTGTTCGCCGGGGCGGCAGGCCTGCTCATGATGCGAGGATCAACCGGAGAAGTACCCGTCGCGCGATACGCGATCGTTCTGCTGGACGGACACGATCCGACCCGTGCGCCCGCGAGCTCCCTTGCGATCGCCCCCGATGGGTCGAGCATCGTCTATGCGGGGCCAGCCGGCGCCGGCGTCACTTCGCAACTCTGGGTACGTCCCCGTGCCGTACTGGAACCCACGCCGATCAACGGTACCGACTACGCGAATCAAGTTGCTTTTTCTCCGGACGGGAGGCGCATCGCCGTCAATGGCGACAACGTCATCAGAGTGGCGTCACTGGCCGGAGAGCCACCCATCACCATCGCGGACTCTGCCGTCGGCGGGACCGGTGTGGCGTGGGCCGATGATGGCTACGTGTACTTCCCGGGTACCGGATCTCTCGGGATCCGACGTGTTCCCGAGTCGGGTGGAGAGAGTGAACTCGTCCTCGAGATCGACAATGAAGCGGGTGAGACGTTCTTCCAGGCTCCGGCCGTGCTGCCGGGAAGCAGGGCTCTGATCATGACCGTTGGCTACAGCCCGCCGTCGGATCGCAACGCCTACCGGATCGTGTCGCTGGACCTGGAGACCGGGTCAAAGACGGTGCTCGCGGCCGGCGTATTCGCTCGATACTCGCCGACCGGTCACCTCATCTACGTAAGTGCGGATGGGCAGCTGCTCGCCCGGGCATACGATGAGGATGCTGGCGAGTTGGTTGGAACTCCGGCTGTCGTGGCAGAAGGCGTCGCTGTGGGTCCGTTCGGCGACGTGGACCTTGCGTTGGGTAACGACGGCACGCTCGTCTACATGGCGGGGGCTCTCAGCTCCGCAGTTGGCCGCGCCGTCTGGGTCGATCGTGAGGGAGTCGTCGAGCCCCTCGACATGGAGGGCTTCGATCCAGGGATGCCGGAAGCGGCACTGGTGCTGTCACCGAATGGCGATCGTGTGGCGATCAAGGTCAGGACGGAGGCTGGAGAGGATATCTGGGTCAACGAACTCCCCGATGGACCGCTCTCGAGACTCACCTTCGACGACGGCACAGATCGTCGGCCGCGCTGGTCGGCTGACGGATCACTCATCTATTACACGTCGGACCGTGCAGGCACGGACGTAAGCCACTACGACCTGTGGGCGCAGTCATCTGACGGCACCGGCTCACCGGAAATGATTCTGGATCTGGAGGCGTCCATTCTTGAGGCGCGCCTGGCGGCAGACGAGTCTGCATTCGTCCTGAGGCTCGGAGGCCTGAGCGGATCCGTGGGGGATCGGGACCTGGTCGGACTTCGGGTGGGCGAGGATGAATCGTTTCCGGTGGCCGACGAGCCCTGGGACGAGAAGGGGGTTGCCTTGTCGCCGAGCGGTCGGTGGGTGGCCTACGAGTCCACGGAGACCGGTCGCGACGAGATCTACGTGCGTCCGTTCCCCGAGGCAGACGGAGGGAAGTGGCAGGTGTCCGTGTCTGGAGGGTTCAACCCGCAGTGGGCTCACAGCGAGGACGAGCTCTTCTTCGTGAGCGGGGGCGGCGAAATGGTCGTCGCCCAGGTTCAGACGGACGGTGGCGTGTTTCGCGTGGGAGAGCGCCGGACGCTCTTTGACCTCGCTGGACGTTCGCTACACAGTCAGCCGAATTACGCGAGCTGGGACGTCGGGGGGGGGATGACCAGCGCCTCTTGATGCTCCAGGTCGGAGGCGGTGACGGTGAGCTCAGCGAGCTGATCGTCGTGCAGAATTTCTTCGGTATTCTGGAGGAGCGATTCGGGCGCTGATCTCTGGATGAGGTCGTGTCGGTAGCGTGAGCGTGGGTGTTCGAGCTGTTTGGACGATGAGGAACGTGGGTACGAGGTGTGCCCGACCAGAGAAGGAGAAAGACGGATGACAAAGAGATGGTTTGGTCTGATGCTGGTGACGCTGACGGTCGCTGCTCAAGCGGTACATGCCCAGGATCGGCCCACGCTCGCGGAAGACGACTACGACCAGTGGGAACGCCTGGGGGGCGCGACCTTGTCTCCGGACGGGGCCTGGATGGCCGTATCGATCGGACGTGTGAGTGACGAAGGCGAGTTGCGCATCCACAGCACGACGTCCGACTCGGTTGTTGTCGTGCCGTTCGGCACGAGAGCTTCCTTCAGTTCTGACAATCGCTGGGTGGCCTATTCCATCGGTACGTCATCCGACGCTCGCGACGCCGCTCAACGACGTGACGAGCAGGTGTACGACAAGCTGGGGCTGCTCAACCTCGAGACTGGTGAACAGACGACGCGCGACGACTTCGCGTCGTTCGTCTTCTCCGATGACGGTCTGT
>JAKMDG010000482.1 GCA_022428035.1 Longimicrobiales bacterium | reverse complement strand
GCATAGTACGCACCACCCTCATGGGCGCGGTTCTGGCCGGAGGCTTCATTCTATCGGGTAGCCTGATCCCGGCGATGATCGCGCACACGGCCATCGACCTCATCGCGGGAATCGCGATCGGTGACTGGCTGCTGTCACCCGAACCGGACTATGGTGTAAATGACTCGGTTTCCTCGCCCTCCTGAAAGGCTCTGCCATGGAAGTCGATCTTGCCCTGCTCGCGGATGCTGCAACCATCGACGGCTCCGGAAAGCTCAACATCCTCGGGATCTTCGACCGTCTGGCAACGGGCGCCTTTCCCACGCGCCACCCGCGTATGGCGCTGGTACTTCGGTTTTCCGCGGGCGTCCACGAGGTTGGCAAGCATCAGGTCGGGATCGTGCTCAAGGCGCCCGACGGTGGGGAGGTTGTCCGCATTGACGGGGAAATGAGTCTCGCGGCTGGTCCAGGGCAGGTGTCCAGTGGGGTGCTGGTTCCGCATGTGCTCAATCTGGATGGGCTCGTCTTTCCGGCGCCCGGGCAGTACGCCTTCGACGTGAGCGTCGACGGAGAGCACCACGTGCTGATTCCCCTGAAGGTGGATGGGCCGACAAAGACGGCTCAGGCCTGAAGGTGAACGTCTCAGCCTCGCTGCCGGGCGGACCTGCTGGATCTGCACTGGGTCGCGAGGCTTGCAGAAACTTCAGGGTACCCGGAGTAGTAGAAAGAGGCAGAGACGCACCCAGGAGGTTCTGGTGAACCTGCATGTTAACTTCGAAGAGCTGACCGCCCTGAAGGCGGGCGCCGAGGCCCTCCTCGCTCGTGAGGAGCAGTCTGAGGCAATCGTTCTCGCGCCCCCCGAGGCTCGGGCGCGTATCGAGGCTCTGCTGCCCAGGCTCGATGGCGATATCTCGCTCTCGACGCTCGAAGAGCTTCGCACTGTCGAGGTGGCCGTGAGTGCCATCGTCGCCTCGCTCCGAGCAGATATGGAGATGCTTGTCGTGTCGACGCACGCCGCAGACGAGGGTGCCGTGGCGGCCTACTTCGATTTCGCTCATGGCTTCACAGTCGTGCACAGGCTTCGTGAGATGGCCTCCGAGATGGAAGCCCTCATTGAACTGGTGACGGGTTCCGCGGTCACCCGCGAAACAGCTCGCACCTTTCAGTTCCCGGACTGATCACATGTCCTCCGAGGGACGGCTCGCGGCGCTCGAGCGCATGGTTGGGAACCGGCCTGACGACTCGAGGCTCAGGTTCGGGCTGGCGCTCGAGTATCTGAACGCCGGTCGACGGGAAGATGGGGTTCGTGAGCTTCGGACCTACCTGGATCAGACGGATGACGAGGGTAATGGCTGGGGGCGTCTCGCTGCCGCACTGCTCGATCTCGGCCGTGAGGATGAGGCCCGGAAAGCCTATGAGACGGGGATCGCGTCCGCGCTGCGGCACGGTCACCCGACGATGGCAGATGAGTTCAGAGAACTCCTGGAGGACATCAAGTCGTGACGCCGGCACCTGCGCGGAGTGCGAGGGGATTCGAAGAGGAGGCCCTCCCGCACCTCGATGCGGTCCACCGTTTCGCGCTCCGTCTCTCGAGGTCACCGGATCTGGCGGAGGACCTCGTGCAGGACACGTTCCTGCGTGCCTACACGTCCTGGGACCAGTACGCGACCGGGACCGCCGCGAAGAGCTGGCTGTTCACGATCTGCCGGAACGTGTTCTTGCGGAAGCGAGAGCGCACTCGGCGACACGACGAGATTGTCGAAGCGAACGTGCGGCACGCCGGCCCGGGCTCGAGCCCGGTGAATCCGGTGTGGAGCTCGGTCATGGGTGTCGATCCCGAGGGTGAGTTTTTCGACTCGCTCGTCGATGATCGGATCGTCCAGGCCATCGAGGAGCTGCCTTAGGAGTACCGTACGGCCGTCGTACTCTCGGACATAGAGGGTCTCCCGTACACGGAGATTGCTCATTTGATGGAGGTGCCTGTGGGCACGGTAAAGAGCCGCCTCTTCAGAGGGCGGCGTCAGCTCCAAAAGGTGTTGTACGACTATGCGCTCGAGCAGGGATACGTCCCCGCTCGGATTGGAACCGGGAGGTAGAGAAGACCATGGCCATGTTCGACAGGCTCCGGGGATTGTTTGGCCAATCGACGGTCGACGGGTCGGATGACGCCGGTGGCGCCATGATGTCGTGTGAAGAGGCCCTCCGGCTCGTGCACGAGTTCCTCGACGGTGAACTCGAGGATTCGTCCGCCGACGAGGTCCAGCAGCATTTCCACATGTGCCAACGCTGCTATCCACACCTGAAGCTCGAGACGGCCTTCCGGGAGGCCGTGCGGCGTGCCGCTTCGGGCCAATCGGCTCCTCTCGAACTCAGGGACAGGGTCACAGCCCTGCTCGAGGAGGCGCGCATGGAGGGCTGAGTCGGAGCGGTCCGCAGTCATGAGACATCCGTCAGGAAGGCCTCGCGACCCTCGGGTTGCGAGGCCTTCTGATTTGATAGAATCTACGGCCGCGGCGCGGCCGATTCGCCCAAAACCGCTCGCGCACCACCTCTGCGCGGTCCCTGCCGCGCTCCTTCTCGACTCGTTTTGGAGCTGGAATGGCCACGGCCTCCACACGGGAGCGGATCCTCCCGCGTACTCTCGAAGAAGAGATGCGCGAATCGTTCCTCGATTATTCGATGTCCGTCATTGTGCAGCGCGCACTGCCGGACGTCCGCGATGGGCTCAAGCCCGTGCATCGACGGATTCTCTACGCCATGCACGAGATGGGACTCAACCCGGACCGACCGTACAAGAAGAGTGCGGCCGTGGTCGGGGACGTACTGGGCAAGTTCCATCCGCACGGAGACAGCGCGGTGTAC
>JAKMDG010000474.1 GCA_022428035.1 Longimicrobiales bacterium | reverse complement strand
GTCCTGGGGGCGGGCCGCTCTGCGACTTCACCGATTTCTTGCGATTTCGGGCGGGCTGGCGCTAGTGCTTTGGGGCGGCTCGGGCCTGCTCCACGTGGTGATGACGAACTTCGGCCCCCAGCAGGCCCGGTTCCGACCACCGACGCAGGCAATCGACCTGACTTCCTCGCGTCCCATCGGCGAGATGCTCCAGCGAGCGGAAATCCCAGAGGCCGCGGCCATCCGGATCGTCGTTGGCGACGGAGAGAGCCTGCTCCAGGTGACTGAAGAGCAGGATCGTCCTCGTCGATACTTCGACCTCGAGACCGGCGAGGAAAGGCCGAGTCACGATCGCGTACATGCAGAGTTCCTTGCGAGGTACTACCTCGGGCTCGATGGCGGTGCCGACACGGCTGCACCGAATCCCGCAACGCCGGTTCGCTCGATCGCGCTCATCACCGACTTCAGCGACGCCTATCCGTGGGTGAATCGGCTACTTCCCGTCTATCGGATCGAGTTCGATCGCCCCGACCGACTGGCGGCCTACGTGTACACGGAGACCAATGCGCTCGCTTCGGTCACCGACGTACGCAAGGAGCGGGTCCAAGGCGCGTTCAACGCCTTCCACACCTGGAGCTGGTTCCCCCGGCAGGCAGAGTGGTTGCGCGTGATCCTGATCGTATACCTGGTCGGCTCTCTCTTATGTCTTTCGATCTCGGGCTCGGTCCTTCTGCGAACCCTTCGCGCGAGGAACAGGTCCGATCGAGCACGGTCGATTCATCGCATCGCCGCGGTCGGGTTCGCGCTGCCGCTCTTGATGTTCACGTCGAGTGCCCTTTTTCATCTCTTTTCGTTCGCCGGAGAGATGCCCGGTCGTTCCCTTCGTCTCGCTCCGCCGCTGTCTCTAGGTCACGTCGATTTCCCCATCCACGAGCAATGGAGCGACGTGACCGAAGGCCTGGACGTCTCCTCCCTATCGATCGTCGAGACCGGAAGCGAAAGCGTGGCGTATCGGATCGGGCTCGCCCTGCCGCCAGGAGCCGACCCGGCATCGCCGGCGGCGATCCGAAATGCACGCTTCGACGGGGCGCCCGTGAACGGCCCAGCCGTCTATCTCGACGCGGCCACCGGGGCACCGATCGACGAAGGTGATCGCGAGATCGCACTTGCAATTGGCGCGCGTTGGACGGACGACGAGGCGATCGAGCCTCTACACGCGGAAGTCGTGACGCGCTTCGGACCGACCTATGACTTCCGCAACAAGCGATTGCCAGTCTGGCGGCTCGACTACGGCGAACCGATTGGTGCGTCCGTCTTCATAGATACTGCGACGGGGGTGGTTGCAGACGTTCTTGCGGACTCCGATCGGCCCGAGCGCTTCGTCTTCGCATTTCTTCACAAGTGGAACTTCCTGTTTCCGCTCGGGCGGGGTGTTCAGAGTGCGGTCGTCGCTGCTTTCGTTGCTTCCGCCATCATTTTGCTGGGCGGAACGGGGTTCTTGCTGCGGCGGCGATAAAGAGGAAATACCGCCGTGATTGGTGAGTCGGGAGGCGAGTGTGTCTGCTCGCGCGGTTTGTCCGAACTCGAGGCGGCACACGATGGGCCCCAGACTCTTCGCGACGGTGTTTACTACCGTCTTCGTGGCCGAGTTCGGTGACAAGACTCAGCTCGCGACCATGCTCTACGCGGCAGATGCGGAACATCCCAAGACAACCGTTTTCTCGCGTTCGCAGCGGCCCTCGAGCTGAGTTCCGCGATCGGGGTCGCAGCGAGTGGAATGCTGTCCCAGCTCATCAGTCCAGCCACGTTGCGGTGAGTGGCCGGCGCCGGCTTCGTGGAGGTCGGGCTTTGGATCCTCTCCGGTCGGTGGATAAGCGGTTCAAGCTTCCTTTCCGCCCCCACCGATATCTAGTGAACTGGCAAATGCCCCCCGCCGAGGCACCTCAGCCCCTTCCGGGGAAGACGGCGGTCTGAGCGCTAGCCGCGCCTCCCCAGCTCAAAAGGGCGAGCCAAGACGGAACCGCGATCAGCCAGCAACCGAGAGCGCCATCGTGAGTCCGATTCATTCGACGCTCCATGCTTCGACCTACCAGCACCGGCGTATCTCTCATCGGTAGCGGCTGGACTGTACTTCTACTCGAGGGGCTCACCGTCCGACAGCCTAACGAGCGCGAGGCTCTCGGGCCCCACCTCCGGCCGACTTGAAAAATCAGAATGAAGATTCGCTTCACGTATGGACGCTAGCTTCGCCCTTCGTACTCGGGCGCCGACGTCGATGGAGCATGGCCGTCGCAAGGACACCGAAGACCCATTGACTCGTCATGGAGGGCTCGGGGATGCGGAGCACCGTGTTCTCCGCACCCGGAGTTCCTCCGACCACCAGGCTCGGTGCCCAGCGACTTGCATCGCTCAGCGCCAGGGTCGGATCGATCCGCTCTAGAGAAGAGCCCAAGCCGTCGGCTTCTTCGGGCCAGTCGCCAAAGTCGGAGTAGGTG
>JAKMDG010000461.1 GCA_022428035.1 Longimicrobiales bacterium | reverse complement strand
GACCCCCGCGATCGAAGGTGAGGACCTTCACCTCAATCTCGACTTCGGTCTGCAGCAGTGGATTCACCAGATCTTTCCCGACTCGATGTCAGGGGCAGTCGTGGCGCTCGACCCGGCGGATGGAGGCGTTCTCGCAATGTACTCCGCCCCGGGATACGACCCGAATTTCTTCGTCGGCGGTATCGACACGGACACCTGGGCCGGGCTCAACTCGGACGAGCGTAAGCCGCTGTTCGATCGTTCGGTCCTGGGCCTTTATGCCCCGGCGTCGACATGGAAGCTTGCCTCCGCTGGCATCGCGCTGGATGCCGGTGTCGTGACGCCCGACGAGTACATGCCGGACCCGTGTGAGGGTCAGTGGTACTGGGGTAATCGGTTCTGGGGCTGCTGGGACCGGAGTGGACACGGATACAACACGCTTGCCGAGGCGATCGGAAACTCGTGCGATGTCTATTTCTACCAACTCGGTCTGAGGCTTGGGCTCGAGCGACTGCTGAATCGGTCGACCGAGATCGGCTTCAGCCAGCAGTGTGGCGTCGACCTGCCTCAGGAAAGTCGGGGTATCTTCCCGGATGAACTGGACTGGTTCCGTCGACAGTTCGGCTATCGTCCGACCGAAGGTGAAGCGCTCAACCTGGCCATCGGGCAGGGTCCGAATTCACAGACCCCGCTGAAGATGGCGCAGTTCTATGTCGCCCTCGCCGGCGATGGCTCGGCGCCGGCCCCTGCCATCGCGCGAAACGCGCCGAGTGTGGAGGGGTGGGAGCTGAACCTCCAACCCGAGCACATCGCGTCCCTGCAGGAGGGCATGCGCATGGTCACCGCTCCGGGCGGTACCGCGCACTTCGGAACCGCGCTGCAGTACTGGGACGTCTTCGGGAAGACTGGTACCGGGCAGAATCCACTGAGTGTCCGTGGCCTTGCCGAGGATCATGCCTGGTTCGCCGGGATGGCGGGCCCGCCGGGTGAGCCGCCGGAGATTGTGGTCGTCGTAATCATCGAGTTCGGGCAAAGCGGCGGGCAGGTTGCGGCCCCGATCGTAGCGAAGACGGCTGACTACTACCTGCGCGCGAAACGCGGTATGCCCATCGATACGATCCA
This sequence comes from Longimicrobiales bacterium, assembly GCA_022428035.1. GTDB lineage: Bacteria > Gemmatimonadota > Gemmatimonadetes > Longimicrobiales > Gaopeijiaceae > UBA2589. The sequence goes on along the minus strand of JAKMDG010000461.1, from coordinate 3,985 downwards.
GACGTATCGGGAGCATATCATGACCGGGCCGATTCCACGCTGGTACCGGGAGCGTTTTCCGCAGGCCTTTGCAGTGCAGGGTGGCGGATGAGGCTTCTCGAGCGATGGACGCTGGACCGTCCTCTGTTCTTCGGCATTCTGATGCTGAGCACGTTCGGCATCGCGATGATCTACTCGGCCGGCCAGGTCTATGTGCCCAACGTCGTCACTGCGGATGCCTGGGTACGGCAGGTGCAGTGGCTGATCATCGCGCTGGTGGCGTTCTCGGCGGTCTCACGAATCCCAGTCCGTTGGATCGTATGGGCGGCAGTCCCATCGTACGTGGTGAGCATGGTGCTCCTCGCCCTCACCCTGGTCATCGGGGAGGGTCGTGGCACGGCCGCCGGCGTGAAGTCATGGATCAACATCGGCGGCTTCGGTTTTCAGCCCGCCGAGATCGCAAAGATCGCTACCATCCTCGCGCTCGCTCAGCTCCTTTCGACCCGGGAGACGGGATTGACCTCCCTCCGGGAGCTCGTCACGCCGGGAGCGGTCGTCGCGCTACCGCTCGGCCTCGTGATGCTGCAGCCCGACCTGGGTACGGCGTTGGCGTTCGTCGGAATTCTGTTCGCAATGCTGTACTGGGCGGCGACACCAGTCTGGCTTCTGATGCTTGTCGCCAGCCCGGTGGTCGGCCTTTTTCTGGCGTACAACACCGTGGCATGGTCTGCATACATCCTTGTGGTGATCGGGTGCATGATACTCTTTCTGCGCCGTCGGCTCTTCCTGTTCGAGTCGGTCGCGCTCGTCCTCGCCAACTTCGCGTCCGCTACGATTGCACGACCGCTCTGGAACTCCCTCGCCTCGTACCAGCGGAATCGCATTCTCGTCTTCCTGGATCCTGAAGTCGATCCACGTGGCGCAGGATATCACGTGATTCAGTCGAAGGTCGCGGTCGGGAGTGGCGAGTTCTGGGGGCAGGGCTTCACACAGGGTTTGCAGAAGCGACTCGACTTCCTTCCTGAACAGCACACGGACTTCATCTTCAGCGTGGTCGGGGAGGAACTTGGGTTCATGGGCACAACGCTCGCGATCGTCGCGTTCGCGTATGTACTCACGAGGCTCGTGAGGCTTGCGGGAAAGACTGATTCGCCCTTTGCCGGTCTGGTGCTCCTCGGTATCTTCGGAGCGTGGCTGGTCCACGTCTTCGTGAACGTGGGAATGACGGTCGGCGTTGTACCGATCACCGGCATTCCGCTGCCGTTCGTGAGCTACGGAGGGACCTTCCTCCTGATGTCGTGGGTGGCCGTAGCGATCGCAGTTCGGGTCGCACACGAGCGCGCCTGACACCCTCCCGATCCGAAGCGACAGGAGCCCCATGGCCTGGTTCCGCAAGGACAAAAAGCCCCTCAAGGCCGAGGACCGCAGAGACGTCCCGACCGACGTCTTTGACAAATGCAAAGGCTGTGGAGAGATCCTCTATCGAGAGCGTCTCGCCCAGAACCTGAACGTCTGCCCGACCTGCAGCTATCACTTGCGGATCGGGGCCCATGCATACGTGAGCATCCTGCTCGATGCTGGGTCGTTCAAGGAGTTGGATGTCGATCTGAAAGCGGCTGATCCGTTGGGGTTCTCTGACCTGAAGGACTATCCGGCGCGTATCGCGGCCGCGGAGGCCAAAGGGAAGAACGAGGCACTGGTCTCGGGCTCTGGGACGCTCGACGAGATCGAGGTTGCCCTTGCAGTGATGGACTTCGATTTCATTGGTGGCTCGATGGGCTCCGTGGTGGGTGAAAAAATCGCGAGAGCTGGCCTGGTCGCGCTCAAGAAGAAAATCCCGTTTCTGATCGTGAGTGCCTCGGGTGGCGCACGCATGCAGGAAGGCATCTACTCGCTCATGCAGATGGCGAAGGTGTCGACGGTTCTGGCGAGGATGCACGACGAAGGGCTGCCGTTCATCTCGATCCTCACGCATCCGACCACGGGTGGCGTAACGGCATCCTACGCGATGCTCGGGGACGTGAACCTGGCAGAGCCCGGAGCCCTGATCGGCTTTGCCGGTCCTCGCGTGATCGAAGAGACGATCAAGCAGGAGCTTCCGGCCGGATTCCAGCGTGCAGAGTTCCTGCAGGAGCACGGCATGGTTGATCGCGTGGTCGATCGACGCGAACTCAAGGCTACGATCGGCACGATTCTCCGGCATCAGTTCGCCGGGTGGAGCGACTGACGGACGCCGCCTTCGCCGATCCGCTCGCGGAGCGGCTCTTCCCTGTGCTCGCGACGGGGGTTCAATGGGGGCTCGGGCGAACGGAGCGGGCCCTGGCCCAGTTAGGAGATCCTCACCGTGCCTACGCGACGCTTCACGTCGGGGGTACGAACGGGAAGGGCTCGGTGACGTCGACCGTGGGTTCAGTCATGCAGGTCGCGGGCTGGCGAACGGGCATGTACACCTCGCCCCATCTCTGCTCGATCCGGGAGCGCATGCTCATCAATGGTGCCCCCATCGACGACGACCGCCTGGTCGAGTACGCGGCAGACGCGACAGCGCCCGTGATGGACCATGGGCTCTCCTTCTTCGAGGCCGTCACGGTGCTCGCCATGTACGTGTTTGCGAGGGAAGGCGTCGAGATGGGTGTCATGGAGGTCGGGCTGGGGGGGCGCCTGGACTCGACGAACGTGATTCAGCCCGAGGTCACCGCGATCACGAACGTCGCGATGGATCATGCCGACTACCTGGGTGACACGCTCGAAGCCATCGCTCTGGAGAAGGCCGGTATCGTCAAGGAGGGTGTACCGTTCGTGACGGCTGAGTCTTCGCCGGCGATCCTGGCTTTGCTGCGCGAACGTGCGTCCTCGGTGGGGGCGCCCTTCACACAGGTCGATGAGGCGACGATCGGGAAGATCTCCGTCACCCGAGACGCGACACACCTCACGTTGTCGACCGACTGCTGGGGGAACCTGCCCCTGATGACGCCACTTGTGGGCCATCACCAGGCGATCAACGCGGCACTTGCCGTCTCGATGCTGGAACGCCTGAGCGAGGCCTGGCGACCTTCCCGCGCGGACATCGTCGACGGGGTGGCGTCTGTCGTACATCCAGGCCGTGACGAAATTCGAGTCATCGACGGCACCACGTTCATCTTCGATGTCGCTCATAACACGGCAGGTGTGGTGTCTCTGGTCGACACGATCGACCGACTGGAACTGCCGCGCCCGCTGGTGGCGCTGGTTGGCGTGCTGGGTGACAAGGATTGGCGTTCGATGCTGCCCCCGCTGCTGTCCCGAACCGATGCGGCCTACCTCACGCGCCCGCCCACGGCCCCTCTCGATCGACAGTGGGATCCGGTAGCGGCCGCCGATCTGGTCGATTCAATCACACGGGTACGGGTGGTATCGGATTTTCAGCAGGCGCTGGAACGGGCACAGCGTCGGGCGGGCCCGGGTACGGTAGTCGTGACCGGATCTGCGCACTCCGTGGGTCCCGCGATGACCCTCCTGGGGCTGGACCCTCTCGCAGGTCAGGGTAGATTTCGCCGCTGACGGAGCCCCCCGTCCAACCCCTGAAGTACGTACGATTCGTGGCCTCTCCGGAATTCGCCAAACTCCCGGGCTTTCGGGACTTCCCGCCCGAAGACTTTGCCCTGCGCGCCCACATCCAGGACGCGTGGAGACGGGTCGCGCGCCGGTACGGATTTCAGGAGTATGACGCCCCACCCCTCGAGTCGCTCGATCTGTACGTCGAGAAGAGCGGGGAAGAGATCGTCGGCCAGCTCTACAACTTCGTCGATAAGGGTGACCGACCCGTCGCGCTTCGCCCGGAGATGACGCCATCACTGGCCCGGATGCTGGGCGAGCGGAGTCGGAGCCTGAGCAAGCCGATCCGCTGGTTTGCGATGCCTCAACTGTTCCGGTACGAGCGAGCGCAGCGCGGTCGCCTCCGAGAGCACTTCCAGTGGAACGTGGACATCGTAGGTGAGGGCAATGTCGCCGCCGACGCCGAGGTTCT
>JAKMDG010000423.1 GCA_022428035.1 Longimicrobiales bacterium | reverse complement strand
CTCCTCCAGAGAGGCCATGTTCTCTTCGAGCGCCTCTACCTGCTGGGCCAGATCGTCCTGCTGCTGCGCGCGCAGTTCGGGGTCGTCTCCCTCCTTCATGGCCTCGGCCAGTGCCTGCTCCTGACGCGCCAGCTCCTCGACCTCGCTGGTCGTTGCCCGGAAGTCCTGCTCGAGGGCCGCACGCTTGAAGCGCTCGAGCGCCTCTTCGAGACGATCGCGAAACTCCTCCTGCTCCTCGGCCATCTGCTCGAGTGCCTCGTTGGCCTCCGCCATATTCTCCTGCTCGAGGGCCTCCGACATCTCCTCCATGCGCCGCTGCAGATCATCACCGGTCATCTGCTGCAGCATCTCCTGCAACTCCTCGAGTTGACGACGGAGCTCAGGATCAGCCTGCCCCGCCTCCTGCATCATGTTTTCGAGTGACTCCATCTCCTGGCGCATGGAATCCACCGCGGCGTTCATCTGCTCCTGCTCTGCGAGCGCGGCCTCCAGCTCTTCGCGCTGCTGGAAGTCCGCCTCGTCCTCGCTCTGGCCTGCCTCTTCCAGTCCCCGTGGTGTGGCACTCTCCAGGGCCTGCTCTCGGTTCTCCGTCGCCTGCCGGTCGGCTTCGGCCGCCAGCTCCTCCAGTCGATCCGCAACGTCCTCGAAGGCGTCCTCGGCTTCCCGACGCAGCTCAGCCGCCTCGGGCATCCTCAGCACGTACTCCTCCGAGACCGAAACCTGAGCGGCCGGACTGTTGTCGACTGCTCGAGCGAAGTAGCGGATCGTATCTCCCGGCAGGAGACCCCACGCACGCAGGTCAAGAAGCGGCCTCGCGAGAATCGCTCGCTGTCCCCCGGCATCGAATCCCTGAGCAATGGGCTCCATACGCTCGCCAAACGACGTGACGCGGTAGGCAACGAGTTCAATACGGCGCAGTCCGTAATCGTCCCCGCTCTCGAGGAGGAGTGGCTGCCGAAAATTGAGCGGCATGATCGTATCGCGGCCGGGGACCGGGATCCGGATCGTCGGGACCGCATCCGGGACTACAGTAACGTCCAGTGGCTCGGGCTGGATCTCCGCAGGTCCACCCATTTGATCTCGGAAGACCCACTCGAAGGAGCCGCTCGTCGAGGGGGACCATTGAGCCGCGAAATTTGTCTCGTCGATTTCAAACGACACGACATCGCTACCCAGGGTGTCGACCAGCTGAACGACGGAAAGCGGGCGACTCGTCTGGCCCGCAAAGACTACGGTGGAGCCGGCTGGCAGGCGGAGTGGCGGGGGATCACCGCGGTACTCGTCGGTCGGCAGACCGGTGTGTGGCGGATACGACACGCTGAGCACCATATCGCTCACGAAGAGCGGATCCACGGGCACGATCTGGTATGTCGCCGACTCGTTCCCTGCCGCGTCGAGCACATGGTACTCGATCGTCGCCGACACCGTGCGAAACGTGTATCGGGCTCGACTCTCGGTGACCTCTACGGACTCGGATCGGGCGATGTCCCCAGCGGCCTGCCAGGCTACGTCGACGCTGAACCGGCCCACTGCGGAGATCTCGAGCTCGACATCGGTGCCCCTCAGGACCTCGATATCCCCGGGCTGCACGACCAGAGGCGGAAGCACCGGATCGCGCATGGTTGAGATCGGGGAGATGACCGCTCGGACCACATGCCCCGTGCGCGCCGGAGACAGGACTGTCAGACCAGCCAGCGTTACCGCCACGGCCGCCGCGAAGCCTAGACCCCGTCGCGTCCACACGCGCGTAGCGTACCCAAGCCCTCCCGCGAGCTCTTCTTCCGACTGACCATCCATATCGCGCACGACACCGAATACGGCGCGACCCGCCAGCGCCTCCGAGATGCCGTCCGGTGTGTCGCGCGACAACTCGAGTGCCCCTCTGACGAGGCCCCGTCGGATGCCCGCGGCCTGCTCGATGGTCGAGGCCAGTTCAGCCTCAGATAGGCGGCCAAGCCAGTGGCGCAGCCCAAACCAGGCAGCCAGGACGAGTGCCACAGCCAGGGCATCCAAGACGGCTGGTGCATCGCTTCCCTGCACGAAGCCCCCGGAACCCGCGAGAACCCACGCTGCCACGAGGAGGAGTGCGAGGCAGCCGATGACCCACACGGCCATCGCACCTCCAGCCTTGCGCGCGACCCACGCCCGAACCTCGCCAACCCGGTCCTGAAGCTGCTGAGACGCGGGACTCATGACGCGGCCTGACCGAGCGCGAACAAGAAGAGATTCACCCCCATCCGGATCGCCTGCTCACGGGTCTCAGGTGTGTCTTCATGCACCCCTTCGTCTTCCCAGCCGTCGCCGAGGTCGGACTCATAGGTGTAGAACACCAGCATACGCCCATCGAGAAAAATGCCGAATGCCTGAGGAGGCTGCCCGTCGTGCTCGTGGATCTTCGGGAGGCCCTCGGGGAACTCGTAGAACGTCGAGAAAATCGGATGTTCGGGCGGGATCTCCGTCAGTTCGGCATCGGGAAAGATCTGAGACATCTCCTCCCTGAAGCTCTCGTCCAGACCGTAGTTGTCATCCGCGTGAAGGAACCCACCGGAGAGCAGATACTCCCGCAGCGCCGTTCTCTCGGCCGAACTGAAGACCACGTTGCCATGCCCCGTCATGTACAGGTACGGGTAATCCCGTAGCGCAGGGTCCAGCGGGGTCACGTTGACTTCCCGATTCGCCGCCCGAAGGCCGGTCCGCTGACGAAGCGCTTCGAGGAGGTTGGGAAGCGAGGACGGGTTCGCGTACCAGTCCCCACCTCCATCGTATTGAAGGCGGGCAATGGTGATGGAATCC
>JAKMDG010000421.1 GCA_022428035.1 Longimicrobiales bacterium | reverse complement strand
CAAGTCCGTTTATCTCCACGGTGAGCGTCGCCGGACGCTGAGGCAGACGCGGATCCGGACGCGACCGGCCCTGTCTTTCTCGCTCGCGGCGAGCGGGATTCCAGTGGTCTTACGACCCGCCCGTGGGTTACCTTCCCGACGAGATCCCTGTACCTCGTCGATCCTCAGGGATACTTCGCATCCATGTACGCGCGAAAACTCTCCAGGAGCGACGTTCTTGCAGCAACGATCGATCAACGTCCTGCTGGCCCACGCTGACGAGGGTTTTGTCGTTGACCTGCGTCAGACTCTGAGCGGCGCGCACGAGGGTGCGCTCGAAATCGAGTGGGTCGGGGAACTCAGCCAAGCGCTCGCCCGGTTGACTCAGGGCGGCATCGATGCGGTCCTGCTCTCCCTGGAGCTGCCCGACAGTCAGGGCATCGTCACCTTCGATCGAACGCACGCAGTCGCGCCCGGTGTTCCCATCATCATCATCGCGGATGAAGCCGACGAGGAGGCTGCAGTGTCGACGGTGCAGGCCGGCGCGCAGGACTATCTGGTGAAGGGTGAGTTCGGCCCCGCCGTGCTGGTTCGAGCGCTCCGTCATGCGATCGAACGGCATCGGTTGTTCTCTGCGCTCCGCAGTCTTTCCCTTATCGATGACCTGACAGGTCTGTACAACCGTCGCGGCTTCGCTGATCTCGGTGAGCAGTACCTCAAGTTCGCTCGACGCAGCGGGCGCGGTGTGACAATGTTCTTCCTCGATCTGGATCGCTTCAAATCGATCAACGACTCCCTCGGCCATCACGTGGGGGACCGGGCGCTGATCAAGGTTGCGGATATTCTACGCGCCGCCTTCCGCCGATCCGATATCATCGCGCGACTAGGCGGCGACGAATTTGGCGTGCTCGCGCTCGAGGCGGCGGATGAGAGTGCCGAGTTGCTGGTTGAGCGGCTACGCGAACGTGTGGTGGACTTCAATGAAACGAGTGCCGAGCCGTTCCAGCTTTCGATCAGCATCGGCATGGCCCGCCAGGATCAGGATGATGAGCGCCGGGCGCAGCTCGATGAGATGGTCACGGAGGCCGACGAGGCGATGTACCGAGAGAAGCTTAGCAAGCAGTCCTCGGCCGTGAGGGACTGATGCACCCTTCCGGCGGCTCTGTGCACTGGTTGGTGCGGATCGCGGAGCGCGGGAGCGACGGTGACCATGAGCGCCCCGAAATCTCGGCTGGCGCCTCAGCCGCTGATGCGTGGTCCGTGGTCGCGAGATCCTATGACCTGAGTGACCAGGGTCTGGCGACTCTCGTTGCCCAGTACTTCAGGCTCAACGTCGCTGATCTGAGCAAGGCAGACCCGGACACGGCATCGCTGATTCCGGAGACGATGGCTAGGAAGCATAGGATCTTCGCAATCATGGAAGACGACCGGAATCTGGTCGTGGCGACGTGCGATCCGACGAATGTCGAGGCTGAGCGTGCCATCGGCTTCAGCCTGGGACGGACACTCCTGTTCGAGGTCGCGGCGCCTGGCGTGATTCAGGATGCTCTGGATGAACGGTTTTCTCCCGAGCGCGCAGTAGAAAGCTTGCTCACCGGGTTGGGCGACGTCGATGAAGATGCCGTGAAACTCGTCGAGGAGTTGGGCCCGGAATCGATCTCCGCGGATGACGTATCCGCGACGCCGGTTGTCAAACTCACGAACCTGATCATCCGTGACGCCATCACGGCTGGGGCCTCCGATATCCACATCGAGCCGGGTCGCAGGCTCGGGGCTGTCCGGTATCGCGTCGACGGTGTCTTGCGAAAGCACATGGATCTGCCCATGGCTGCCTTGAACCGGATTGTCTCCCGGATCAAGGTCCTCGCCAAGCTGGATATCGCCGACCGACTCCGACCGCAGGACGGGAAGGCTCGGGTGCAGGTGAAGACGCGTGGGTATGATCTCCGGGTGTCGACGATTCCGGCGGGTGGCGCGGAAAAGTGCGTCATCCGGATTCTCGACTCGAGTACGTCCCTGTCGCTCGACGACCTTGAGATTCAGGGCCCGGAATTGGTGCGGCTGCGTGAGCTCCTCACGAACCGGGACGGGGTCGTCGTAGTGACCGGGCCGACCGGTTCAGGGAAGACCACGACACTGTACGGGGCACTGCGCGAGCTGGCGGACGGTCAGGTCAACATCATGACCGTCGAGGATCCGATCGAGTACGAGCTGCCGGGTGTGACCCAGACCCAGGTGCAGACGAAGCAGGGGATGACCTTCGCCTCCGCGCTCCGCGCCATGCTGCGACAGGATCCCGATATCATCCTGGTCGGTGAGATTCGTGACAAGGAGACCGCCGTGACGGCGGCTCAGGCCGCGATGACGGGACACCTCGTGCTGACCACGGTCCATGCCAACGATGCGGTCGCCGTAGTTGCTCGCCTGGCGGACATGGGGCTGCAGTTCGGTACGATCGCTCAGGTGCTCCGTGGAGCGATCGCTCAACGGCTCCTGCGGCGGGTATGCGGCAACTGCGCCGAGCAGGTGAACGGTACTCTGACCCCCGAAGAAAAGCGTCTTGCCGACCGTCACGGCCAGCCTCCTGTCGTGCGTGCGGTCGGGTGCTCTGAGTGCGGATTTACCGGATATCGCGGTCGCCTGCCGGTCACTGAAGTGATGGTTGGAGGATCTCGATTCTCTCAGGCTGTGGAGCAGCGAAAGGGCTGGGCTACACTCCATCGTGTGGCCATCCAGGGGGGTATGAGGACGCTCCACGCCGTGGGGGTCGAGTGGGTGGCGGCGGGCGAGACTACGCTGGTCGAGGTCGAGCGCGTGCTGGGTGGGGACCTCAAGGACGGCGACGATCTCCTGGGTGATGGCCCTCCTCGTGTCCTGGTCGTCGATGATGCGGCAGATGCACGCGTCATGATGCGTGCGCTGCTGGAGAAGGACGGCTTCGAGGTTGAAGAGGCGGACGACGGTCATAAGGCGCTGGATATGCTCAAGGTCAATCCAGACTACAAGCTGGTTGTCCTGGACTTGGTGATGCCCGGTCTGGACGGACGAGAGGTCCTCGATCAGATCCGCGGCTCGGTAGACACAGCTGCACTGCCGGTTCTGATCCGGACGGCGTCGGGGAACAACTCGCTCGAGGCGGAGCTGCTCGAGGCCGGAGCCGACGACTACGTCGACAAGGCCGTGGACGCCGCTCGCTTCATGGCGCGTGTGCACGCGGTGACGCGGCGAGCTCTCTAGGCACGCCGAGATTGTGGGTGGTCGCCACCTTCCGGGGGCGTGACCTGCAGGGCGTTTCCCTCATGGGATACGGCTCTGCTCCTGATCTGATTCCACCCCGCATTGCCGGGGAACGGGAACATCCAACCGCCACGTCCCGGTAGTACAACGCGGTGCCGGCCAGGAACCCTCGAATTCCGATTGACACATATAGAGGGGCGGGGCAGCTTTACAGGCTGTCTCAACTGGGCCGGTGTACCGGTCCTGGGGCCCGATTCCGGGCCACTTTTTCGTTGAACCCCTCGCTTTCATGTTCAAGTCTCTTCGGGGCCGCCTCATTACCGTCGCGCTCGTCGTTCTGACGGCCGGTTGGCAGCTCTACGCGCACAAGTCCGAAACGGGCCAGTGGCTCAAGCTCGGTCTCGATCTTCAGGGTGGTATGCACCTGGTCCTCGAGGTCGACGACCCCGACGGCACGATGACCGCCGAGGCCAAATCGGACATGATCGATCGTGTGGATCGCATCATTCGCACTCGGATCGATGAGTTCGGTGTCGAGGAGCCTCTGATTCAGAAGGTGGGCGGCGATCGTCTGATCGTGGAGCTTGCCGGGATCGATGACGAGGAGCAGGCGAAGGGCATCGTGCAGCGCAACGCCTTCCTCGAGTTCAAGAAGGTCCTCACGACGTCCGATATGGACGGCGCGCTTCGACGGATCGATCGGGCGATCGTGGCGTCGCTCGGCGTCGATTCGATCACCGCC
>JAKMDG010000420.1 GCA_022428035.1 Longimicrobiales bacterium | reverse complement strand
ATCCCCATGAGGGCCGTGACCGCGAGCATGAGGTCGGAGACGCCGTCGACGCTCTCTACGGCCTCACCTTTCGCCCAGAGCCGCCAGAACATCTGCGCCGCGATCAGCGGTGAGAGAACCAGGAACGGCGTGAGGACAAGCGGACCTGAAGCCCCTAACAGGTCGAGTCGGGTGGCCCCGATGAGGGCCAGCCAAAGGGACAGAGTACGTACGCTCACGATCCCGCAGCCCAGACGGTCAATCGAAGGACCCGGTTTCGAAGATCGACTCCTCGGTAGGTGTCATTCGGCCGAGGCTGTGTCTGAAAGAGATAGTTGAGCCGGATCGACTCGGCCCATGCGGCCTCGAATCCGATTCGACCGATTTGTGCCGACCCACGAAGACCTGCCATGAGCGTCATGTCAGCGCGTCGAAATTCGGGTGCGTACGAGTACAGTGCCTCGTTCTCCCACCGGATACGCGTACCGAAGAGGCCCACGTGCCACGCTGGTCCCAACCAGTCAAAAGCGAGCCACTGGCTCGATCCGCTCGGCCCGATTGCCGCTCCGATGACACGACCGCGGTGGGTATAGCCCTGCACGACCCGGCGGCTCGCGTACCACTCGCCGTGTTGCTTGACGCGGAACGCCTGACTCGGTTCGAGACTGGTGAGTTCCGCCTCGATCGAGAGTCGAGATGATCTCGCGACCGACCGCACATGACGAAGCCCGAAGGTATAGGCTCGACTGTGATGTGGGGTCTCCAGGAAGTCGCGAAGCGACTCCGGCTCTTCGGCCCGTCCCCACTCCCCCCATGTCTCCATGCCCGCGTCTGGAAAGCTCCAGTGGGCAAACATGGAGAAGAGTCGATCGGGCCCGGGTGGGAGGAGCGTGTCGCCTGGTTCGGAAGCCACGGTGCCCACCGACGTGAGTACGTCGAATGCGGCGGTCAGGACATCGGGCCTGCTGGATGCAGGGGCGTACACGACTCGGCTGACGCCCAGGCTGAGGTTGGGTTCGAATGACGGGTTGAGCACGATGATGGCACCACTGAACGAGCGATGATCATTCGACGGGTCGAAGTCGAAATACTCGGACTCCTGCAAATCGCCCAGAACCCATTGCGCGTGAACGTCGCCGAGCGGTGAATCGAGAGGCTTCGTGGTCTGCGCAAAGAGGTGGGTGAAGCCCTGCGTATTGTTGCTGAGCATGAGTGGATTTCGAAGTGCAGGACCCCACCGCATGCTCTCGGTAGCGATACCGATGCGTACGGATCGATTGTCCCATGCGAGGCTGCTCTGGCCGAACCCCAGAGACGCGCCACCTCCGCTTCCCAGGCGCTGCGGCAGGTCCATCGAGTGCGGCGGATAGTGGAAGGGAGAGGCGAGCGGGTGGCGTGAGCGCCCGCCGGCGTTGTCCGCCCTAGGAGGAGCCTCCGGGTAGGAGAACGTCTGAAACGCCCCATTCGCAGTCGCCCACACCTCTGGAGCAAGCACGAGACTGACCGAACCGTAGGAAAGAGCTGCGCCTAACTGGGTGCGACCGGACAGACCTCTACCCGCCCACAGACTGCCCTCATTCAGGGAGAACGGCAGGTCTGAGTTGAACGCGCCGTCGACTTCGGGCGCGAGCAGGCGAACATGGAATGAGCGTTCCCGGTCTGCTGATTCGCGAGCGAGTTGCAGTCGCCACCGCACATCGTCTGAAGCGGCACGGATCCAGGAGCGGGTGACCGACGGATGCTCGTCCAGCAGGCTCTGGCGGTGGACGTCCACAAAAACGCCCCGGGGCAATCCGACACGCCACAGGGTATCCTGTGGCTCAACGGCCTGAGGAGAGCCCGGGGTGGCCGACAGAATGACGGCGATCAGAGGGACGAGCGCGTTGGTCACGGGACGAAGGTCGAGGAGGTGGCTCTCTTGGGCAATGTTACCGCAGTGGGTGGAGAACTTCAGCAGAAGGCAGTACCCTTTCGTTCATGAGGGTTTTCCGATCATCTATCCTCGGCCTTCGAACCGTTCCCGCCCCGGCAACTCCCGCTTTTGCTGTCTCAAGGCGGCCCTTGTCGCTGTCCGTTCTCGTGGCTTTGCTTCCGGCGGCAGGCGTGTGGATCCCATCGGTGGCGGAGGCCCAGCGTGTGCAGCCGGGTGCAAGCGCGGTGTGGCTGTATTCAGTCCCTGGAAGCGCTGCTGAGCGTTACGCTCGCACTCTTGAGAACGTAGGGCTGCGACCGTCGCGCGCCCTCTCTGTTCGAGATGGAGGGGAGGGCTGGGAGCGCCGCTCCGACGACCGTCCTGGCGCGTCCGCAGCCACCGCGGTACCGCCGTGGAATGACACATATCGGCTCAACTTGCCTGATGAAACCCGGGTGGGCCTTCTTCCTCTCCAACTTGGAAATTCGTACAACACGGCGTTCCCGTTCCAGGGTGGCAGTGGGCCAGTTTGGCACGGGCGGGGATTTACCCATTCCCTGAGCGGCGGTGCCTTTGGACGTTGGGGAGCGCTTTCCATGGTCCTGAATCCGATCTGGTTCCGAGCGGAGAACCGGGCGTTTCCTATGGCGAACAACGGTCTAGACGGAGATGGCCGCTTCCGTTCCCCATTGTCTCCAAATAAGCTCGATCAGCCTCAGCGCTTTGGAGACGAGCCCTATTCCCGTCTTTCCATGGGAAATTCTGCGATCCGTCTCCAGGTGTTGGGGATGGGGTTAGGGTTGTCGACAGCGCCACAAAAGTGGGGCGGTGGGGACCTGCATCCGATGGTCTTGGGTGACGCAGGCGGTGGTGTCCCACACCTTTATTTTGGCTCTGCCCGACCCTTCTCCATCGGGATCGGGCGCGCAAGCGTGCGATACGTGGCGGGGCGGACCTTGGAGTCTGGCTGGTATGAGCACACTGGGGCGGAGAGGCGGCGACTACTCAATGGCTTTGTCTTGTCGTTCCAGCCCCGGGGACTCCGCGGGCTCGAGGTCGGTGCCACTCGGCTTTTCCACTCCGCTTGGCCCACGCAGCGTGGCGAGCTTCGGACGCTCTTGGCGCGCCCATTCGAGGGGTTTCTGAAGAGATCGCTAGAGGGAGTTTCAGAACGGGACGATGACCAGTTCGCGAGTGTGTTCTTTCGCTGGGCGGTGCCGGAGGATGGCTTCGAGATGTTCGGAGAATTCCTCCGGGTCGACCACTCGTGGGATGCGCGGACGGGCGTCCTGGAGCCCGATGATCAGTCCGGTTACTCTCTCGGGTTTCGGAAGTCCTGGCTGACATCCAGTGGTTCGATCTCCACCCTGCGCGGTGAAGCGATCGTCTCAGGTAGCGGTCATCGGGAGCGCGGGGGCGCGAGGATTCCCCAGGCCTATCGTTCTCGCCCTCCGTATTGGGACGACCCCGTGGTCGGCGGGCTGACCCACCGTGGGCTTTTTCTGGCCTCAGCTGCAGGCCCCTATGCTAACGGTCAGTCTTTGGGCTTTGATCGGTACCAGCGGAATGGACGATGGAGCTGGGACATCAACCGGTTTGTGGTTCGGAATCCAACCCTTGGCGCCACAACGGAGGCCTCGTCAGGGTCTGATGTGCTGCTCATCGTGCATGGCGAACTTGTTCGCTTTGTTGGCCGTTGGGATGTCACAGTGGGGGCCGCCTGGGTCAGAAACCTCAACCGCTACCTCATTTCCGATAAGACGAATGTAGGCCTGCAGTTCAGTCTGTCCCGCCGCTTCGCCGCCTTGGGGTCAGGATGAGGTCGCGCCACGCGGGTGTGAGGACTCGGCCCCAGACCCAGGCACCTGAGACCGGTACCATCAACAGACTGATCGAAAGAGCGTCGGTCTCGCGGGCAATCCAGATACTGAGGCTCAGCAGCAAGACTCCTTCGAAGGCCAACATGCCTGCGAGAGCAGCGGCCGCTCGGAACCTGGGCTCCGCACGAGTGGCGGCGACGAGAAGACAAAGCATGTCCGCCCCCGATCGTAGGGTCCACGAGATTGCGGCGCCCACAAGAGCGAATCGGGGCAGTGCCCAACCGAGTAACGCGAAGTAGAGAGGAAGCTGGAGGACGTGGAGGCGAGCGACGACATCTGGTCGAGCCCGCGCGTGAAGCGTCGAGAAGGGGATCTGGGCGATGGCGTTCAAGAACACACCGATCGCCAGGTATCTGAGAACCGAAACACCTCCCCAAGCTCCGTCCAGACCAGCCCAGAGGCGCAGGACTGGATCCGCCAGAACGATGAGGGTCACGAGTGCGGGGACAATGAGTGCGGTGACGAGGCGGATTCCGCGCTGTGCCAAGGTCTCGAAGTCACCGTCTTCCGGGGATCCCGTTCGGGCAAGTGCCGGAAACCAGACGCCGGCCACGGCGATCGGTCCGATGAGGAGCTTGGTGACGACTTCACTGGCGGTCGCGTAGTGCGCAATTGCTGCGATTGAAACGAAGGACGCAATGATGAACCGGTCTGCGTAGACCAGAATCATGGATGCCAGGTTTCCGACTGATACCCACCCACCCAGGTGGAGCAATTCTCGCACGGGGCTGGGCCCAGCGGTGGCATCCGGGATTCTGCCTGGTAGCGAACGGGTAGCCATTACGCCCAACACAAGACCTCCAGCGCACCGTACCGCAACGAGTGCCCCCACAGCGACATCGAGTCTTTGAGTGAAGGGAACAAGGGCTGCAGGCAACATGAAGGTGAGCGAGCCGGTGGGAATGCGCGCACGCGCACTCAGGTCAAATCGCTCCAGCCCATCCAGGATCGCACGAAATGCATTTGCGACGAGCAGGAAGGGTAGACCCAACGCCACCAACACCACTGCGACCGAGGCCTCCCGCTGAATACCTCCTTCAGCGCCCACCGCAGATGTGATCCAGCCGGACAGAGCCATAAGCAGGAGGCCCGCGGCCAAACCAGAGATGCCGGAGATTCTGACGCCTATCCTTGCGACAGATCGCAATTCGGCACCACGCGCCCCCGACCGTCTGACAGCGATCATCTGAGTGAGCGCACGTCCAACGCCAAGGTCGAGAACACTGACCATACTGACGACCGTCCACGCCAGAAGGAGCAGGCCGAGACGCTCCTCACCGAGCCCTCGGGAAAGAAACGGGATAGCGATCACTGCTGACGCAACGGGAGCCACTTGGGCACCACCGTTCCACAGGGTACTGTGACGCAGCCCTCGCGGTCCGGGGCTAGGCTTCATGGAGAATACTCACGCTGCACTCGATGGAGATCATGGCGTTTGGAGACAGTGTGAGGGCCCGAGAAAAGTACATGTGCACCCCGCCGAACCCAGGAGACTCCTGAATGCTCCGCTTGGAAGTTGATGCTCGGCTATTGAGGGCAGGGGGAATCG
>JAKMDG010000443.1 GCA_022428035.1 Longimicrobiales bacterium | reverse complement strand
TTGCAGGGCCTCTGCCGCCTTTACGGTCAGTTTGTCGGCGTTGAGCATATCAAGTCATCCCGAATCGGTTGGTCTTCAGCGAATCACTGCCAAAACGGCAGCGATCGCATCGTCTGACTCTGTATAGAGACAAGTTCCGGGCCAGACCGACGATGATGGACGCCGGTCGGGTGTCGCTATTGATCGGGATTCAACGAGTACCCAGCTGACGTGACGAGATCGGGTAACCAACCGTCAGCGAGAGGCACCCTCGACAACCTTGATCGGCGTCCCGGCGCTGATCACCTCGCTCGGTGACACCCGATTGAGGCGTGCCAGCTCCTCGATCTCGAGCGGCTGCGGGTTGGAGCGGACGAAGCTGTTCAACGACATGGCTTCTGGCAGGGTGACAATGCGCAGCCGCGAGGGCTGAATGCTCAGGACGGAGCGATCGGTCACGGACGCGAAGCTCGAGATCGTCGAGGCCACGGAAGCGCGGCGCGCGCTCCAGTTGGCAGCCGCAGCATAGCCCAGCATCCGATAGGTGACACCGCCGTAGGAGTGGAACGCGACCTCCCCCTCCATCGTCCCGTTTTCTCCCTGGGCAGCGAAGTTCGCGCGGGCCGTGGTCACCCCAGTGGCCTCCGACTCCGACAGCGGACCACCCGTGATCCCGTCCTGCGACAGGAACGCCCGTACACCGTCCGCCGGGGAGGCGACGTCCGATGCGACCCCCAGCACGACGATGGCGTCCTCCTGAGCAGAGACTGCACCGACCTGGTCGCGTTGGTTGACCGTTGACCATCCATCAGGAAAGGACAGCTCGAACGCGAGGTCGGGATGCAGGAAGCGCTGGCCCTCGAAGTAGCCGTTCCGTGGATCCTCACCGTAGACCATTCCATCGAGCATGTCGAGGTATCGGTCTCGCTCGATCAGACCCTGCCGCGATACGCCTGTACGCTGGATCTCAGCGCGCATGTCAGCGCTTCGAGTCTCCGGATACGGGTGGGTCGACTGCCACTCCGGAAGTCGACCCTCACCACTTCCCCCACCCGCGGTGGCGAGCATTTCGAATACGCCGATCATCGCGTCGGCATCATAGTCCAGGCGTGAGATGTACCGAAGCCCAAGTCGATCCGACTGTGACTCGTCGTCCCGTGAGTACGACAGATTCATCAATTGAAGGCCGGTCGCCGCGAGCGCGCTGTACTGACGGAACGTCTCCGACGCGATCATTCCGATCCCCAGACCGATCTGCTGGAGTTGTTGGCGACTCATCTGACTGGCGCCGTGTCGGGCCGTCACGTGTCCGATCTCGTGCCCGAGCACCCCAGCGAGTTCGGCCTCTGAATCGAAGTGCGCCAGGATGCCTCTCGTGACGTAGATGTAGCCCCCCGGAAGTGCGAATGCGTTCACCAGGGGATCATCGACGACCTTGAACGACCACGGCAGGTCGGGACGCTCCGATCCCGCAGCCAGTCGAAGCCCCAGGTCCGTCACGTATTCCTGCAGCGCCGGATCATCAACCAGCCCGAACTGGGCTACGATGGCCGGGTCGGACTCGCGACCGAGGGCTACCTCCTGCTGCTCGCTCACGAGCATGAACTCACGCCGCCCGGTAGCGGGGTTCACGGCACACGCAGCCGTCAGAAGCAACAACGCAACTGTGCCGAACGTCCGAATGCTCATCGAAGTCGATTCCTCTTGGTCGTCAGCGCCTCTGCGCCGAACTTTCTCACCGTCCACCGGACCCCACCACGCTGGGCCGGAGTACACTCCGCATACACGGCTCTCGCTTGACGCGCACCATGGCCATGCCCCCTCGAACCTACCACAACGTCACCGCCTTCGTCGTCCTCGTGCTCGCAGCGTGCGGCGGTGAGTCGCTGCCGGAAACGATCGACCGCGATGTCTTCGTGAACGCGTACGCTGACCTACGCATCGCGGCAGTCGAAACGGACAGCGGGCGGATCGCCTCTGCCGCCCGGGATTCCATTCTCGCAGCGTTCGAAATCACGGAAGCGGACCTCACGGTCTTCGCCGAGGTGCACGCCGAGGAGCTCGAGTTCATGCGCGACATCTGGAACGACGTTGAACTGCTCATGGACGAGGGCGACGAGGTCGGCAACTGATCTCGAGGCTAGGTATCGATCTTGACCCCGATCGCCAGCGCGTCGCGATCACCAATCGAGCCACCGAAGCGAACCAGCCAGCCTGACGAGAGCACAACGTCGAGGCCAAAGTCGAACGAGCCGTTGAGGCTCACGTTGTCGTCGCTGACATCTGAGATGTCGAGGGTGATGTGTCCGCCACCGTAGGGACTGAGAATCACGTCCCCACCCTGCCCGCTCCAACCGACCACGGCGCCGAGCGGCAAGGAGACGACGGTGTCCTCTCCCCAGCCCAGTCCTGCACCAGACCACCACATGACGTCGATCGGCGTCCCCTCGACTCCTCTTGCCAGGAATCCGGAGATATCGACGCCTGCGGCGATCGCGAGATCGTCGCTCGCGTTCTCGTCCGTCACAGACAGCCGGTACCCCATCCCGACGGGGCCGGCTTCGTGACGAAACGTCACGAGGCCACCCAGGTCACCCCCAGACGGACTCAGGAGAAAGAGGCTGACTCCCGCGGGTACGACATGACTGATCAGCGGTGGCGCATCCCACGCCGTCTGGGCCGCGGCTGATGTCGGCGCGATCGCGGCAGCGACAAGGCCGACAGTCACGAGGGAGATAGAGAAGCGCACTGGAGTCCTCCGAGCGGTTCGTGGTATCGTGCATACCTCACTCCGACCAGAGGCAGCAAATGTCGTTCCAACGTGTGTTCACCGAAGCTCGATGGGAAACCGACATCGGGTATTGCCGTGCCCTGAGGGCGGACGACCGGATCTTCGTCACGGGTACAGCACCGGTCAACCCGGACGGCAGCGTGCACACGCCAGGGGATGGGTACGCTCAGGCGATCCGGTGCTTAGAGATCATGAAGGCGGCGCTCGACGAACTCGGAGCGGACTTCGCCAACGTCGTCCGCACGCGAATGTTCGTTACCGACATCTCCCGTTGGAACGAGTACGGGAAAGCGCATGCCGAAGTCTTCGGGGAGCATCCGCCCACCACCAGCATGGTGGAGGTGCGCGCGCTCATTCACCCGGACATGCTGATCGAGATCGAGGCCGATGCGATCGCACCGGCTCGAGAATGAGCCCGCAACGGTCCGTGGAGCCGGGAGCGCTCCCTGAGGCTCGCCACCGCGGTCGGGAAGCCTACTCCCACTCGATCGTCGCGGGAGGCTTCGAGCTGACGTCATACGTCACTCGGTTCACGCCTTTCACCTCGTTGATGATCCGTGTGGAGATCCGTCCAAGCACGTCGTGAGGGAACGGGAACCAATCCGCCGTCATGCCATCGCGTGAGGTGACGGCCCGCAGGGCGAGTACGTTCTCGTACGTCCGGGCATCACCCATGACGCCGACGGACTGGACGGGGAGCAGTACGGCGAACGCCTGCCAGATCGAGTCGTAGAGCTGTGCCGCCCGGATCTCTTCCAGGTAGATCGCGTCAGCCTCGCGCAGGACATCCAGCCGCTCGCGCGTGATGTCACCGATGATGCGGATGGCCAGGCCCGGTCCCGGGAAGGGATGCCGGCCCACGAAGTGGTGTGGCAGGCCGAGTTCACGCCCAACCGCGCGCACCTCGTCCTTGAAGAGCTCGCGAAGTGGTTCGACCAGGTCGAAGGGCATGTCCTCGGGAAGACCGCCCACGTTGTGGTGCGACTTGATCATCACGGACGGTCCACCCGCCGAAACGGACTCGATGACATCCGGGTAAAGCGTGCCTTGCACCAGGAATTGGGCACCCGTGCCCTCCCGGCGAGCAGTCTCGTCAAAGACTTCGATGAAGCGCTTCCCGATCGCCTTCCGCTTCGCCTCCGGATCGGTCACGCCCTCGAGATCTCCGAGGAAGAGGTCAGCCACGTCTTCCACGACCAGGTTCATGTCGTAGTGAGAGCGGAACATCGTTTCGACCTGCTGGCGCTCGTCCTTACGCAGCAGGCCGTGGTCGACGAAAATGCAGGTGAGTCGATCACCGATCGCGCGATGCACAAGCAGCGCTGCGACGGAGGAGTCGACGCCACCGGAGAGGCCGCACACGGCGGTGCCCTCACCGATCTGCTCGCGGATCTTCTCGATGGTGTCCTCGACGAACGCGCCCGGAGTCCACGTCGGAGCAACGCCAGCGACCTCGAAGAGAAAGTTCGAGATGATGTCGTCGCCGCGGGTCGTGTGCGCGACCTCCGGGTGGAACTGCACACCCCAGATCCGACGTCCGTCCACCGCCCGGAACGCCGCCGTCGGGAGCGTCTCCGTCGAAGCGACTCTCTCATAGCCCTCGGGCGGATCATCGACGTGATCGCCGTGCGAGCACCAGACGGTCGTTTCACTGCCGGCGTCGAAGCCCGCGAACAACCCGCCACCGGCCTGCACTGTCAGCTCCGCCCGGCCATACTCTCGGTGCCCGTGTGCAACGTCAGCGCCCTCGATCTGGGCAATCAGCTGCATGCCATAACAGATGCCCAATATCGGGAGACCTGACTGCAGGAGTCCGGGATCCGTCCTCGGCACGCCCTCGTCGTAGACGGAGTTCGGACCACCCGACAGGATCACGGCGGACGGGTTCCACTCGTGAATCCAGTCGAGGGACCGTGTGGGAGGATGGATTTCGCAGTAGACGCTCTCTTCGCGGATACGGCGGGCGATGAGTTGCGTGAACTGAGAACCGAAATCGAGGATCAGGACGCGATCGTGCTCGTGACTCATGCTTCCCCGCGGATGAGGTCCTGGTAGGTCTCACGACGCCTCACGACCCGGACGTCGGTGCCGTCGACCAGCACCTCCGCCGGACGCAGGCGCCCGTTGTAATTCGAAGCCATCGAAAAGCCGTAGGCGCCCGAGGTGTGCACAGCGAGTAACTCCCCCTCCCGTGGCGCCGGGACCGGACGATCGAGCGCAAGAAAGTCTCCTGTCTCGCACACCGGTCCCACGACATCGACGATGACCTCTTCTCGTCCAGCGATCGGGCCCGCAGGCTCGATCGCATGGTAACCACCGTAGTGGCTTGGACGGATCAGCTCGCTCATGCCACCATCGACAATGACGAACGTTTTCGGTCCACCTTTCTTGACATACTGAACCCGGGTCAGGAAGGCTCCAGCCTCGCCCACGAGCGACCGGCCCGGCTCGAGCACGAGACGAAGCCCGGCATCGACCACGCGTGGCACGATTTCACTCGCAAGTGCTACAAGATCGAGGGCTGGGCCGTGGCCGTAGCTGATTCCGAACCCACCACCGATGTCGAGATACTCAAGCGGCACACCTTCCCCGCGAAGGTCGGCCACCACAGAAAGTACGCGATCGAGGGCCCGCTCGTACGGATCTGGATCCACGATCTGCGATCCGATGTGCACATCGATACCAATGGGTGCGAGAGCCGGTCGATCGAGCGCCCAGCGGTACAGCGCGCGGGTCTCTTCCCAGGGTACGCCGAACTTTGTCTCCGAGTGACCTGTCGCCGTGTATTTATGGGGCGTAGTCGCGAGCACGTTCGGATTGACACGGATCCCGAAACGGGCGGTCTCACCCCGGTCGGAGGCGACCCGTTCGATGCGTTCCAGCTCGGACCGACTTTCAACGTTGAACGCGTAGATCCGTTCGTCGAGTGCGTAAGCAATCTCGTCTTCCGACTTGCCGACGCCGGCGAAGACGATCTTCGACGGGTCGATCTCAGCAGAACGCGCTCGGAAGAGCTCGCCACCACTCGTAATATCAGCGCCACACCCGAGTGCCTCGAGTTCACGAAGGATGGTCAGGTTGCCGTTGGCTTTGACCGAGTAAGCAACGAGGGGGTCAGCGCCGGCGAAGGCCTCACCGAAGGCAGCCACGCGGGCACGAATCCAGGCCAGATCATAGACGTACAGCGGCGTCCCGTACTGATGAGCAAGGTCCTCGAGCGGCACCTCCCCGCACAACACACGCCCATCGACGCGCGGAAACGGCTGGGTCAGTACGCTCGCGCCCAAGCCACCTCCGTCACCGACTCACCTGAGCCCGACACACACTTGGTCGGCGTATCCGTCGAGCGGAATTCATCGCTCGGCAGACACCGGATCGTCGCCTTGGTTCGGTTCTTCACGGCATCCTCCACGGCAGCGTCACCATTCCAACCGGTGAACACGAAGCCGGCCCCGCTGTCGAACGCCTCCGCCAGCTCATCAATCGAGTTCACACCCCGCACCGTGTTTTCGTCGCGACGTGCCTTGGCGGCATCGCACAGCTCGGTCTGGAAGGCCTCGAGAAGATTCGGCATGTCCGTAACAGCCTGATCTTCCGGGAGGAATGACTTCCGCTTCGCGCCCTCGGGGATGACCCGGCGCGCCAGCGCGACGGAGCCCTTGGCCAGATCCTTGGGTCCGATCTCGATTCGGAACGGGAGGCCCTTCCGTTCCCACTCGTAGAATTTGGCGCCGGGCGAAAGATTGTCCCGTGCATCAATCTTGACGCGCACGCCGGCTGCCTTGAGACGACCGGCGATTTCGTTCGTCTTCTCCAGCACAGCACTGGGATCATCGCCCTTCAGGATCGGAACAATGACGACCTGCACCGGAGCCAGCCGGGGTGGGACGATAATGCCGTTGTCGTCGCCATGCGTCATAACGAGCCCGCCGATGAGCCGCGTCGAGACACCCCATGACGTGTTCCACGCGTACTCTTCCTGTCCGGCCTCAGACTGAAACTTGAGATCGAACTGCTTCGCGAAGTTCTGCCCCAGAAAGTGTGACGTGCCGGCCTGGAGGGCTTTGTTGTCCTGCATGAGCGCCTCGCACGAATAGCTGCGCACGGCGCCGGCGAACTTCTCGGATTCTGACTTGAGACCGGTGATCGGAGGCATCCCGATCCAGTCCTCCATGAAGGTCCGGTAGAGGCCGAGGATCATCAACGTTTCCTCCTCAGCCTCCTCCGCGGTTGCGTGAGCCGTGTGGCCCTCCTGCCAGAGGAACTCGGCGGTGCGCAAGAAGAGGCGCGTACGCATCTCCCAACGCATCACGTTTGCCCACTGATTCATCAGGATCGGGAGATCCCGATAGCTCTGAACCCACTTGGCGTACATCGAGTAGATGATCGTCTCGGACGTCGGCCGAATAACGTACGGCTCTTCGAGTTCCTTCCCGCCGGCCTGCGTGACAACGGCCAGTTCCGGAGCGAAGCCCGCGACGTGCTCCTTCTCTTTTTCGATGAAGGACATCGGGATGAGCAGGGGGAAGTATGCGTTCTCGTGCCCCGTCTCTTTGAACATGTCGTCCAGCGCACGCTGCATGTTCTCCCAGATGCCATAACCCCATGGCCGAATCACCATACTGCCGCGCACGGGTGAGTAGTCGGCCAGCTCGGCGCGCAGCACCACCTCGTTGTACCAGTTGGCGAAGTCCTCGCCGCGCGGTGTCAGCTTCTTGTCGTCAGCCATCGTTCGAATTCCGGTTCGTCTCGGCACGCTCGTCTTTTCTGATCTTGATGATCGCGGCGCCACCCGGGATCACGAAGAGGAGCATCGACGCAACCATCCAGGTCGGTCGGAAGCTCCATCCCACCAGTCCTCCCATCACCCAGGCGACGACCCCTCCGGCGACCATCGCCATGATCGCGCCAGCCCCCCACGCGAACCATTCGAGCACGTCGAGTCGCTTGATCGCGCGCTGAGTCACCTCGTGCGCCCGCTCCGCAGCCTCACGCTCGGCCCGGTCGAGTTTCGCACTTGGCTTCCGTCGCGGCGTTGCCCGACCCTGCGTGCGGCGGCGGCTCACCGGATCTCCGAGATCGGGATCTCCTGCTGTTCGCCCGAGGTCATGTCTCGTGCCACGACGACTCCCTTCTCCAGCTCTTCCGGCCCGAGTACGAGAACAGTCCGGGCACCTTCGCGGGCCGCAGTTTTCATCTGCTTACCGACGGCCTGTTCCTTGAGGCCATACGAGACCGAGTACCCGCGATCACGCAGGTCATGCGCGAGCCGGAGCGCGTCCGGACGCTCATCGGGGGTCACGGGGACGATGAAGTAGTCGACCGAACGCGCATACGGTGGAACAAGACCGCGATCGGCGAGCAACTCGCCGAGCACAACATCACCCATCCCGAAGCCAACCGCGGGGTGAGGATCTCCTCCCACCAGCTCCAGGAGCCGGTCATAACGCCCTCCGCCACAAATCGCCCGCAGCTCACCTTCCCGATCGAAAAGCTCGAAGACGATTCCCGTGTAGTACGCGAGCCCGCGCACGATCCGGAGGTCAAGCTGGACGAAGTCGCCCAGCCCCATCGCATCGAGCGTATCGATGTATTGCCGCATACGCCCCAGCTCCGATGCGACGGCCGCGCGACCTCCGAATGCCTCGTCCAGTTCCTCGATGCCGGCAACCTGCAGCAAGTCTCGAAGCGCACCGATCTGCCCCGCATCCAGCCCTGCCTGGTCAGCCAACAGATGATCGGCCTTCTCCTCGGGTAGTCGCTCGATCTTGTCGATGACTGCGAAGGCGGCTCCAAGCTTCGCCTCCTCGACCCCGATTGCCGCCAGCAAAGCGGTCAAGAGTCGCCGGTCTGAGACTCTCGCCATGAAATCGTCTGCCGTGAGCCCGAGTTCACGAAGGCCATCGATCGCGACGGCAAGAACCTCGG
>JAKMDG010000378.1 GCA_022428035.1 Longimicrobiales bacterium | reverse complement strand
GGTGACCTTTGCGGACGTGGCAGGAGCGGATGAGGCGAAGGAAGAGCTGACCGAGATCATCGAGTTCCTGAAGGATCCAGGGAAATTCTCTCGTCTCGGGGGGCGACTGCCCAAGGGCGTGCTTCTGGTCGGACCTCCCGGTACGGGGAAGACCCTCCTGGCTCGCGCTGTTGCAGGTGAGGCCGGACGTCCGTTCTTCCAGATGTCGGGCTCCGATTTTGTCGAGATGTTCGTCGGCGTCGGCGCGTCTCGGGTTCGTGATCTCTTCGAGCAGGGCAAGGCGCATGCGCCTTGCATCATCTTTGTCGACGAAATCGACGCAGTGGGTCGTCATCGTGGCGCGGGTCTCGGTGGCGGTCATGACGAGCGCGAGCAGACGCTGAACGCACTACTCGTCGAGATGGACGGCTTCGAGTCGAACGAGGGCGTCATTCTGCTCGCGGCGACGAACCGCCCCGACGTCCTGGATCCCGCACTTCTGCGGCCGGGTCGCTTCGACCGCCAAGTCGTGGTTGATGCACCGGACGTGAAGGGCCGCGAAGGCATCCTGCGGGTTCATGCGAAGAAGCTGCCGCTCGCCGATGACGTGGAGGTCGCGCTCATCGCGCGGGGAACCCCGGGCATGAGCGGCGCCGATCTGGAGAACATCTGCAACGAAGCTGCGTTGCTTGCTGCTCGACGGGACGGTGACAAGGTGTCGATGTCCGACTTCGAGCACGCGAAGGACAAGGTCATGCTCGGGACTGAGCGAAAGAGCCTCGTCCTCAATGAGCGTGAGCGGAAGCTCACGGCCTACCACGAAGCAGGGCATGCTGTACTGGGACTGAAGGTCCCGGGACTCGACCCGGTCCATAAGGTCACGATCGTCCCGAGAGGTCGCGCACTCGGCATCACGGCCAGCCTTCCCGAGGAGGATCGTCACTCGTACACGAAGGAGTGGATGGAGGGGCAGCTCGCCATGCTGTTCGGCGGGCGCGTCGCCGAGGAAATGATTTTCGGCGTAAATGCCGTGACAACCGGAGCGGGTAACGACATTGAACGTGCTACGTCGATGGCGCGGCGCATGGTCACCTCATTCGGCATGAGTGACGTGATCGGTCTGATCGCGATCGGAGACAATGACCAGGAAGTCTTTCTCGGTCGTGAGATCCAGCAGCGTCGGACGGTGAGCGAGCACACGCAGCGCATGGTGGACCAGGAGGTGAAGCGCATCCTCGATGAGGCCCACCGGATGGCGCATGACGTGTTGGGCGAGCATAGCGATCTGCTCGAGTCGATCGCCCAGGCGCTGCTCGATCGCGAAACCATAGGCCGGGCCGACCTCGAGGCCCTCGATGCGGGTGCTCCGCTCCCGCCGCTCCCGCAAGCAGAGGCGCCGCCTGAGCCCGTCGAGGCGCCGAAGACAACGTCGGCCCCGGACGCTGGGCGTCGGCCGTTCGGCCTTGGTGGTGAAGGGCCGCTGCCCGAACCCGCGCCCGGGTATGTCGGCGAGGAAGATCCCGAGGTGGTCTGACACGCGTCCTCGGACCAGTCTGCACAAGCGGGGGAGCCGGCCAGGTGGTCGGCTCCCCCGTGTGCGTTTTCGGGGGCAGGAGGTGAGCCGTCCACCTCACCGTGGCCGGGATGGCGTTTGCTCACAGATGAAGCTCTACGGACCGCCGTTCCGCTGTCCTGTCCGACGGCGAGAACGCTCCTGGCGCGTCGCTGTATGCTGGGGTGGGTGAAGCGACACACCTGTTTGCCCATATTGGGTGCAACGATACGAAGTTCTGTCGGCTTTTTGCCGATGTTCCCCGGCGAGCGCGAGGAGCTCCCACGTGACCACGATTCTGGACAATCTTCAGTTCCTGAGGCCCGGTTGGACGGACCTCCTGGAGATCCTGATCGTCGCGTTTCTGCTCTATCGTGTGCTTCTGGTGCTCCAGCGAACCCGGGCGATGCAGATCATTCTCGGTCTCGCGCTCCTCGGTTTCCTGTACGGTGTGTCTCGCCTCCTGGATCTGATCCTGATCCGGACTCTGCTCGAGACTGCGTTCCAGTACGGTGCGATCGCCGCGCTGGTGGTCTTTCAGCCGGAGCTCCGTGTGGCTCTGGCCCGACTTGGACAAAGCCGTATGCTGCGCGCGTTCCAGCGACTCGAAGGGAGCCGTGTCTCTGAGGAGATCACCGAGGCGGTCGAGCGC
>JAKMDG010000367.1 GCA_022428035.1 Longimicrobiales bacterium | reverse complement strand
GGGGTCGCGGTCATGATCGCGGCCGCTCGTCGCATCCGCTCGGAGGGCATCGATCTGCCAGGAGACATCGTCTGGGTATCGACGACCCAGGAGGAGATCGGACTCCGGGGTGCTCAGGTCGCCGTGGATATGGCCCGCCCTGATATCGGGATTTCCATTGAGGCCGGCGTCTCGGCCGACTACCCCGGCATTCGACCCACTCAGGCGCAGGAGCGGTTGGGAGACGGCCCGGGCATCTTCCTTCTTGATAGTTCGATGGTACCCAACCGGAAGTTCCGGGACTTCTTTTTTGATGTGGCTCGAGATGAACAGCTTCCCCTTCAGGCGGATGTACTGACGGGCTACGGAGAGGACGGAGCGGAGATCCAGCGCTATGACACGGGACGACCCGCGGTCAACATGACGGTCCCCACGCGCTACCTGCATTCGCATACAGGCATCATCCAGCGCTCCGACTTCGACCAGGCGGTCGATCTGCTGATCGCGGTGCTTCAACGTCTCGATGGTGGCACGGTCGACGACATTGCGAGCTTCGATCCACGGTAAGTGGGGGCTGTAGCGACGGGGTTTTCTCGATCGAGCTGACTCTTCCGCAGCACGCCCGGAACTGGCGATATTCGTCTGCCTCCAAACCAGAGCATGATGAATCCAAAGACTGCGACGCCGGCACCGGGCGATCAGGCCCGGTCGGTCGCGCTGCCTTCCGGCCGATCGTCCACCCCGGTTGAGCGCACCTGGACGCCCGCCGATGCGGCGGAGCTGTATGGAGTGGAGCGCTGGGGCTCTGGGTATTTCGGTGTTTCGGAGCATGGCACGGTCGTCGCGTATCCCGATACAGATCGCGACGGCGGCATCGACCTGCATGACGTGGTTCGGGGTCTGGCTAGTCGGGAGATCGGGACTCCGGTCATTATTCGGCTGCCGGGGGTTCTCCAGCACCGGATGCGTAATCTTCGTCGGGCGTTCGATGATGCCATCGCCGAGCTCGATTACGGGGCGGGCTACTCCTGCGTCTACCCCATCAAGGTCAACCAGGAACGCCACGTCTGTGAGGCCGTGCGGGACTTCGGCGCTGAACTCGGATTCGGACTCGAGGTGGGATCGAAGCCTGAGCTGATCGCCGGACTCGCCCTGACGCAGGGGTTCGACGTCATGCCCCTGGTGTGCAATGGATTCAAAGACGCGGAGTACATCGAGACGGTGGTGCTCGCCGCCAAGATGGGACGCAACATGTTACCGGTGGCTGAGCAGGCCTACGAGCTGCGGCTCATTCGCGATGCCGCGCTCATGCATGATGTACAGCCGCGCTTTGGTATTCGTGCAAAACTGGCTACACCGGGTGTCGGCCGATGGGCGGGTTCGTCCGGCATCCGGGGCAAGTTCGGCCTCACCGTCGGTGAGATCCTTCATGCGGTCGAGTATCTGCAGGAGGTCGACCTGCTCGATGGATTCCGCATGCTCCACTGCCACGTCGGATCGCAGATCTTCGACATCCGGGCGGTGAAGTACACGGTCAGCGAGCTTGCCCACCTGTATGTCGAACTCGTCCGGGCCGGCGCGCCGATCGAGATTCTGGACCTGGGTGGCGGGCTCGGGGTCGACTACGACGGCTCCCAGTCGGCCACCGAGTCATCCGTGAACTACACGCTCGATCAGTACGCATCCGACGTGGTGCACAGGGTCAAGACGGTATGCGACGAAGCGGGCGTGCGTCACCCGGCGATCATGACGGAGTCCGGCCGCGCGCTCGTGGCACACTCCAGCGTCCTGGTCACGGACGTCATCGGTACCAAGAGCTTCCGGGTCGAGCCGGACCCCGACCTCGTTCGGCGGGCCCTCGAGGCGGCCGAGCCTCCACAGCCTCTCCTCGATCTTCATGAAGCGTACGGGCGCCGGCGCCTGGGCGATGACGGTATCCTGGAGGTCTACGCCGATGCCGAACATGCGTTGTCCGAGGCGATCAACCTCTTCAACCTCGGATACATGGACCTCCGCTCTCGAGCCGCGTGTGAGGAGTTGTTCTGGGCTGTAGGGAGCGCGGCGCTCGAGACGTACGGAGACGACGTGCCCGAGGCCCTCAGTCATCTGCCGGACCGGCTGGCTGACCTGTACTTCGTGAATGTCAGCGTCTTTCAGTCACTGCTCGACTCATGGGGTATCGATCAGGTCTTCCCGATCATGCCGATCCACCGTCTCGACGAAGAACCGACTCGGCGAGGTATTCTGGCAGACATCACCTGTGACTCGGACGGGCGAGTGGACCAGTTTCCCGGAGACGGGAGTCCCAAGTCGACGCTCGAACTTCATGAAGTTCCGGGGCCGAGCTCCGAGGATGCCACAGATGAGCCGTACTACCTCGGCATCTTCCTGACAGGCGCCTATCAAGAGACCCTGGGTGATCTTCACAACCTCCTGGGGGACACCAACGCGGTGCATGTCAGGCGGGGGCCGAACGGTCGCTGGCGTATCGAGACCCTGGTCGAGGGAGAGACCGTGCGCGAGGTCCTCAGCTACGTGCAGTTCGAGCCCGAGAACATGCGGCGCCAGTTGCGACACGATGTCGAGGCAGCGATCGAGGCTGAGCGACTCACACCGAGCGAGGGAGCGAGTCTTCGCCGATTCTTCGATGAGAGCCTCCAGGGGTACACCTACCTGGAGTAGCTCCTCCCGGAACCCCCGTGTTCCGGGGCTTTCGGAGACGTGCCGGTTCTTGGCACCGTTCCTGCAACAAGATAGGAACGTCCGGGGGGAGCCCGAATCCTCTCTCTGAATCGATGATCCGCACCACCAGAAGGGAGCTCACCACATGAGCATGCTCAACCTCAACTCGAAGCTCGGTCTGTTCGCTGCGCTTGCTATCGCCGGCTCTGCCGGAGCGTGCAAGACGGTCAGCCCCGACGAGATGGACGCCAGCCTCTCTGCCCTCCGCGCTGAGATGCAAGGTGAGATGGCCGCCGGCGACACCGACCTTCGTTCCGACATGGACGGCCGCTTCGCCGACGTCGATCGCCGCTTCGCAGCCCTCGAACAGGAACTTCAGCAGATGGAGCGGGAGTTCGAGGTCTCGATCGCCCGCCTCGAAGACGAGCTACGCTTCAACGTGCCCGTCTACTTCGGCTTCGACGACGCCACGGTCGAGGAAGAGGACGAACATGTTCTTGCTCGCTTCGGTTCGGTGGCTCAGAAGTATTACCCGAACGCTCAGATCACGGTTGAGGGCTTCACCGATCCGTCTGGCGACGAGAACTACAACCTCTGGCTCGGTGAGCAGCGTGCGAATGCCGTTGCCGCGTACCTGGTGGAGGGCACCGCGCTCACCGAGGACCGCGTGAAGGCAGTCAGTTACGGTGAAGACACCCGCCGCTTGGTATCGAGCGGCTGGGGCCCGGGTGTCGACGGCTGGGAGAATCGTCGTGTCGTGCTCGTCATCGATCACGACGGTGCGCCGCCGATGACGGCGACAGAGCAGGAGGGTCCCTCCACGGAGGGTTGATCTTCCTCCAGGGTGGAGCCGGCGGCGCCGGTTCCACCGCACGAGGGTCGTCTGGTTCGCTCGGCGACCCTCGTGCGCATGGGGAATGAGACGGTCTTTCCTCGAGCTTCGTAGGGGGCGATCCTACGCCGATCGTTTTACCAGCGAGGTTAGCCTTGGTCCACGTCCCTCCCTTCACGCCCGATCCGCGCCTCTTCCCCTTCGAGTCGAAGTGGTTCGAGAGCCGTGCTGGAGTGGTGCATTACATCGATGAGGGTGAGGGCGACCCGATCCTGTTTCTCCACGGTAATCCGACGTGGAGCTTTCTGTACCGCGGGATCATCATCCGACTCAAGAAGAAGTACCGGTGCATCGCTGTGGACTACCCGGGCTTCGGTTTGTCCGCCAGGCCCGAGAACTACGGCTACACGCCCGGTGAACACGCCGAGATCGTGCGTGAGCTGGTCCGACACCTGGACCTGTCGAACCTCACGATCATGGGTCAGGACTGGGGAGGTCCGATCGGCCTCAGAGTCGCGGTCGACGAGATCGCTCGGCTCCGGTCCCTGGTGATGGGCAATACGTGGTTCTGGCCCCTCGACTCGTGGCAGGGCAAGACCTTCGCCTACGTGATGTCCATGGCGCCGATGCAGACGCGGATCCTCTCGCACAACTTCTTCGTCGAGAAAATCATCCCGTTCGGTGTAAAGCATGTGCTCTCCGACGAGGTGCTTCACCACTATCGGGAGGCGATGCCAACGCCGAAAAGTCGGGTGGGTGCCGCAGAATTTCCGGTCCAGCTGATGAGCGCAACCTCGTGGCTCGCCGAGCTTGAGCGTGATGTCGAGGACGTGTTGGCCAACGTGCCCCTGCTCCTGACCTGGGGTCTTCTCGATCCAATGTTCAACCGCAGGTTCATGGAGCGATTTCGGGAGGTCTTCCGACACTCGGAGATCTTCCGACTCGACGCGAAGCACTACATCCAGGAAGACTCGCCAAAGGAGATTTCCGAGGCGATTGACTCCTTCCTCTCGTCCTCGGTCGGGTCGGCGGCGGTCTAGGTGACGCCTCTGGTCGTTGGAGCGGGTGGCGCCCTGGGGGCGATCGCACGGTACTACGTATCCGACTGGATGCGGGTCTTCGCGGGACAGTCGATGCCGTGGGGGACCTTCACCGTGAACCTGCTTGGCTCGTTCCTGCTGGGCTTCCTGCTGGTGTGGCTGCAGGCAGTAGCGCCGAATGATCAGATCCGACAGTTCGCTGCGATCGGGGTGCTCGGC
>JAKMDG010000328.1 GCA_022428035.1 Longimicrobiales bacterium | reverse complement strand
TGAACTTCCTACCCGTACTTCGACATCGTAGGCGGGTGGGGGGCCGCGGGAGGATATGACTTCACCGTCACAGGGGACACGGCATCGGTCGAGGTCGAGCAGGCTGGCTTCGGTTTCTTTGTCCGCGGGGCCGTAGCAGAGGGTGACTCGGCCCAGATCGACGTCGTCGTGTCGGCGCCCGGGGGCTACTCCTCGGAGCAGACGACCATACGATTCGTTGCCGATGGTCTCTGGGCTCCTGGGTCTGCCGTCGAACTCTTCCGCAACCTGCTCTATTCGTCGAACTACCCGGTCTCGTCGTACTTCTCCGAGCTGGAGCGCCAGCACCTCGACCAGCGAGGAAACATGAACGGTCGATACGATCTCGGAGACGCACGAAAGTGGCTGCTGGAGAACCGCTGAGCGATGAGGTTTCCCCGAGCAGATCGGGGCTCAACCGGGGGCTGCCGCCCTTTCCGGGTACCGGATTTCCGATGAGGCCTGGGATCGATGACCTGGCTGTCGTGGCCAATGCCCTGGAATTCGGGACGGTGACGAGAAGCTCGTGCGTCGACGCACGAGCCCCAACCGAGAGGGGTAACACGTCAGGGGCCGCGTCATCGACCGACTATCGCGGCCGCCCGCCCGGGGCACCGCCCCAGAAGCCTGCACTGAGCTGCAGGTATCCGAAGAGCTGATCGCCAGCTGTCCGGCCGAGATCAACCAGAGGGTCTTCTGCTCCAACCCAGCTTGCACCAGCCCGGATATCGAGACCCTCGAGCACCTGGCCCCACAACTGCAGATCGATTTCGTCGGCGAGCTTCGCGCCCACGAATCCTTGAGCGTCGTTGAGCCGGAAGTGGTGATAGTCGCCTCGCAGCTGCAGGTCAGAGCGCAGCTGCCACGTTACTCGAACGTCGACGTCGAGCAGGCCACGACCGTCGAGGTTGGCGCGCGGATCGGTGAAGAGGTCTGCGAATCCGAGAAAGCGATGATTCCGCCCGAAGAGATCTGAGAACCCTGCGGATTCTCCGGCACCCGGGTTGGCGTTCCCCCCGTATCGGTCGACACCGAGGCCGAGTATGCCGCGATTGTCCTCTCCCCAGGGGACTGCGGCATAGATGGCGAGGAGTGACCCGGACACGATATCCTGACCTTCAACAGTACCTACCTGGATCCCTCCTTCCGCGCGGTACCGTAACCCGCCGCCGCGCCCATCGAGCTGACTGAAGAGGGTCGTACGTGCGGTTTGACTGACGGCATTGTCCCGGTCGTGAACCCCGATCAGGTGCAGGGTCTGCGCGTCCGAGAGGGGAACCTGCCCCCATGCACCGAAGAGATAGCTGTCGTCAGCGTTCGTCGTCTGCGTGGACTCGGTGATTTGGAACCCGAAGAGGTGCAGGCGAGAACCCGTGCCGACAGACATGGCCGCCACGAGTCCATCGTAGGCTCGGCTCACCGGTGACCAGATCGGGATCCCGATGAGACGACCAAAGGCGACCTCATACTCCTGCCGGCCCAGGCGCAGCCACACGGGTGATTCCCCGGGGGTGCCCAACTCGACGTAGCCCTGCTGAAGATCGAGCCGATCGGCAGACGTGTCCCCCAGACCGATTTCCTCCCCCAATCGGCGCGAATCCTGAACTCGTACGTACGCCCGAACCAGCGGGCTGAACGTCATCGCAGCACCGAGGCGACTCTGCATCCACGTAAAGGTCGTCGCTGCTCCCGAGGTGATGTCTCTGGTCTCGAAACGGGTCCAGATGCTCCCGTCCAGCTCCGTCTGCTGAGCAGCGCCGGGGGTGGTGAGCAGGAGGGCGGCAAGAATGGCGATGGAGACGGCGGACCGCATGGAAACCTTCACTCGTCGTCGTGTCTCGGGGTGCTCCCAGGACGTTCTGCTGGGCGTGGAAAGGTAAAGGCGCACGAGGCTCGGTGCAGGAAGGTCACGGTCTGAGCTGCCGACCCCGCGTCGGCGCTGCGCAGGCGGATCCATCGTCACGCCGCGCGCCCCTTGGGTATTCCCTCTCGTCGAGTCTGCCACGCCGTGCCGGGACGCCCCTCGCCTCACTCTGTTCAGCGCCCTCCGGCCCTGCGCATTGTCCACCCACTCCGTCCGTCCGAGCCCGGCCTTCGCTCGGCAGGGGCCGTTGGATTCCGATCGCTTGAGGGATAGTTACCATCCGCGCGAGCTCCGGCTGAGCAAATCCTCGGCGCTGCAGCCGCGTCCATGAGGGCGCTCTCTCGACCTCGAGCGTGAGATCTCAGGAACGTAGAAGGAGTTCGGAGGGCACGAGCCACGCCGCGCTGAACCCCCGCGCAGTCACGCGGTAACCGCGATCGCTCCATCCCATCGCGGCCCCTCGTGGTCGCGAACGCGCCGGATCACGATATGGGTCGGCCCTCCGGGATGACCCCGTCCCCAACGGACCGCGGTGGGGACGGGATGTCGCGGGGGCCGTCGTCTCATGGTGCGCGGTCTTTCAGCGAGCGTTGACGAAAATCGGGTTCGAGTAGAACCAGAGGTCCGTCCATGGATTCTCCCCTCTCGGATCGGGCTCCGGCTCGAGCTCCGGACCGTTCGTCCCCCGGACCCGGACGTAGAGGTCGCCCTGCAGGTCCTCCAGCACGAAACGCATCACCCGGAAGGGTCCGTCGGTCTCCCAGGACTCGTCGGTCCAGCGCATCAGCACCCTCGTAGTGGGATTCATGTCGGCGGAGCGATCCTCCACGGGCCCCGTCACGCGGCCTGCGATGAGGTCCACCCGGGCCACGGTGGGGTCGTCACCGTTGGCGTTGGGGCCGGTGGGATCGAGGAAGCGGATGGTGACGCTCACGTCCGCGCCGGCCGCCACGTTCAGGGTTCCGCCGATGTGCGCGTCGGTGCCGTCGACCGACGCGGTGACGAACAGCTGGGAGAGAAGGTCTCCCGTGGTGACGAAGACCCTGCCCGAGCGAATTCCCGCCAGGATGTCGTCGTGGCTGCGCTCGGCCCACACGTAGGTCTTCGAGTACTCCCCCGGCCAGAAGTCCGCGCCGCCTTCGCGCCAGTTCACGTGGGAGTCGGAGTTCGCGGTGATCCACCACGCGCGACCCTCGCCGAGCATGGAGTCCCAAAACCCACCCAGACGGGCTGTCATCTGATCGAAGCCTCCCAGCGTGGGGAAGTTGCCGTAACCGCCGCGCGCACCCTGCGGGCGTCCGAGGGTCACGGCCTGGTGGCCGGGCGCGCCTGCCATTCCGACCGCCACTTCGGGAGCCGTGTCATTCCAGTCCCGGAGCTCGGCCGTGTGATCGAAGCCGTACTGGCCGAGGTCGGGGGCGGACCGCGACGGGTGGTTGGCGATGACCACCGGGCGCGCCGGGAAGTCACGCATAGCGCGGAGGGCGTCGAGCATCCGGGGCTCCGTGTCCCAGGACGGATCCGCCGGCCACGGTTCATTCTTCGAGAAGGTGGACTCGATCTCGTGTACCCGCTCGGCTTCGTCGTGGGTGTGCGGCACGATGAGGCTGGAATGATCGGCGCCCGGGGTGTCGAACTCCATACCGAAGAACTGGATGACCTGGGGGACGGAATCCCTCGCGAGGAGGAGCTCCGGGTAGGCTAGCTCCAGGTTGACCTTGCTGTGGTTCGGCCCCCCATGGTCCGTGGCTACCATCCAGCTCAGGCCGAATTCCCTGGCCATGAGCGCGTTCGTCGGAATGGGATAGACCCCGTCGCCGGCGACGACCGGCGTGGGCGGCTCCGAGGACCGATCCCAGCCCACCGAGTACCGGCTGTGGATGTGGTGGTCACCGGCGAGCCACGAGCGCCCGTCCGTTGCCGTCGGTTGCGGGGCGCAGCCGGTCACAAGGGCGCATGCCACGAAGGCGAGCGCACCGATCTTCGGGCTTTGGGCGTGGGCCATGGGCAGGCCGGGGTGAGGGTTCCAGCAGGAGCGGGGGCGACCCGCGATCCCATCGTATCCACGGGGACCTCCTCCGGGAAGTCGGGGTGCCTTGGGACCGGAGGTGCCCGAGCCGTGCGTGGAGGCCCTCGGCCGGCCGGGCTCGTGTCCTGGGAGCCAGTAGCGGAGGACCATGCCGCCTCACCCGGCCCAGCCGCCGAGCCCGCCCCGCTCCAACGCAGCCCTCTCGGATCTGCTACGTGCCGCCGCTTCTGTATCCCGCCTGCGGCGCCGAAATGTGGACCCTCAGGGTCCTCACTGAGCGGCCCGGCGCTCCCGTGATACTCTCGCCCCCCGAGGGCCACTTCGGAGCGATCTCCACACCCGGCTCCTCGATCAGACACCGGCGCTCCACGCCACCGAGCTCGAGCTCGTCCCCGGGTGTGGATTCAACCTGGCCCGAACTCCGGGCTTCCTGACCGTCGGCTGGCCGCGAGAGCCACGGATGGCTCCTAGATCCAAGCCCACGAGGATGGGAAACGATGGTCCGGGTCAGTAAAGGCTTCTTCGAACGGGCCGTCGTTGCCTCTCAATCGAGGCCAAGGTGACGGAAGCGATTCGTCGGCCCGGATGTCATGGAGGCACCGACGCTTCGGATCGCGGCTATGCTGAATAGGAGCTGGCGGTCGGGTTGGTGCCATGTCCTCGGACGGGCTCCGTCTGCCTCACAGGCAGGTGCGCGGCCAAGTTGGGGTCACCGTTGGCAACAGCGTTGGCAACGGACCCCAACCGACCGTCGGGATGCTAAAACCCGCTGTGACCTGAGTCGTTGTCCTGCAGAGCGGAGGGGGTGGGATTCGAACCCACG
>JAKMDG010000323.1 GCA_022428035.1 Longimicrobiales bacterium | reverse complement strand
CGATCGGCTATCCCGACGGAGAGGCTGAGCGACGCATCCTCGCGGAGTCGGCCTCACTCGAACCGGTTGTCGATCGACTCGACGCTGTGCTCAGCCCGGAGCAGGTCGTCCAACTGCAAAACCGTGTAGAGGAAGTCGACGTCGACCCCGCAATCCTCGATTATCTGATGGCCATCGTCGAGCGCACGCGAACCACGACCAAGCTCCGGATCGGAGTATCTCCACGCGGGAACATTTCCGTCTTCCGCGCCGCTCGTGCGTACGCGCTGACTCATGGGCGCACCTACCTCGTGCCCGACGATGTCCGGGATCTGATCGTTCCCTGTCTCGCGCACCGGATTCTCCCGGCTGGGGCCACCGGCACGACCTTCGATGTTCACGACGAAGCCGCCGCGATCCTCGAAGGGATTCTGGACGAGGTCGAGGCTCCGGTCTGACGTCGTGACATTGGACGACGACGCCCCGAGGAGCCCGCTCGACGCGGCCCGTCGAGTCGTGTCGAACCTGCGGGAAACGTGGGCTCGTATCCGAGCCTGGCGCCGCATCCGCTTTACGTCAGGTGGCGTGGCCTTCACGCTTGGAACCGTCGCGGTCGGGTTCGCAGCCATGAACACCGGCAACAACCTCCTCTATCTGTTGCTTGGCGCGATGCTCGGCTTCATTGCCGTGAGCGGATGGCTCTCCGAGCAGGCGATACGAGGCCTGCGCGTCGAGCGCCGGGCTCCAAGGGCCGTCACGGTGGGGCACGACATGCGCCTCACGTACGAGGTCACGAACGAGAAACGCAGGCTTCCTTCGCTGGCCGTCGAGATTCTGGAAGAGGGACTGCCCGAGAGCGCATTTCTCGCGCATGTGCCAGCCGGAGGGCACACGACCACAAAATCCGTAAACAGCTTCGTGCGGAGAGGCATTTACCCGCTCGGCTCCATGACGCTGTCGACCGGCTTCCCGTTCGGCCTCTTCCGCAAGGAGCGCGACATCTACATGCCAGGCGAGATCATTGTCTGGCCGCGAACCGACCGAACCGTGCGCGAGCCGGCGCCGGGTACCGGCAGGATTCCAAGTACAGGTACGTCTGCCCGTGGCGCTGCGGGATCACGCGGAGAGTACCGGAGCCTGCGGGACTACCGGGTCGGTGATGACTCCCGCGACATCCACTGGAAGTCGTCCGCACGATTGCGCGGCCCCGTCATCCGGGAGTACGAACGCGATGGTGCCGAGACCACATGGATCTGCCTCGACCTCAGGGGCGAGCCGGGGGAGGCGGCGGAAGTTGCCGTCGAGGTCGCTGCCTCCATCGCCTCGCGAGCTGTCTCGCAACATCGGCCCTTCGCACTGGTCGTGGGCGACCACGTCCTCGAGCCGGCTGACGGCATGGGTCAGCTCGAGCGTGCACTCGATGTGCTTGCCCGAGCCGACTTCTCCGCGAGGGCTCCCGCGCCGTCTCCCCCCGTCTCACCATCGAGCTGTATTCTTGTGGGAATCGAGGCTCGGCCGGGCTTCGGCGACACACTCGCGGTCGGTCGATTGGCTCGTCTTGGTCACCAGGATGCGGACGAGTGAATCTCCGCCTCTTTCATCGTCGTCTCGCCGTGCTGATGGGTGTCGCCGGGCTCGTGGCCTTCGCGGGCGGTGCCGGGTTCGAACCTCTGTCAGCCTTCCTGGCCACGATCGCCCTGGGCACGGCTCTTTTCTGGCATCCCGACCCGGAACGTTCCGCACGTATGGAGCGATTCTGGCTCCCGCTCGCCACCCTGCTGGTCGCGCGGGCACTCTGGCACGTCTTCGTGATCGAGGATGACATCGTCATCCCCGTCGTCGATCTCCTCCTGCTACTCCTCGCCGCGGAGGCGCTACGTTCGCTGGATGCTCCGAACGACCTGCGCCTGTACGCGCTGTCGTTTGCGCTGATCCTCGCCTCGACAGCGTACCGGCCGGGCATACTCTTCCTCATCGCGTTCGTCGCATATATCGGGCTGGCGACGGTCGCCCTCATGGTCGGGCACTTGAGGAGACAGGCAGAGCGGCATGAGGTCCGAGACGTCCCGCTCGGTCGAAGTCTGCTCAGCACGACGGGAGCGCTGTCAGGCCTGATTCTGGGTGTCGCCATGGTCGTGTTCGTGACCTTCCCCCGCGTATCGCAGGGGTGGGCAGGACGGGGCGAGACGGCAGCGACCTCGATCGCCGGCTTCTCCGATCAGGTCTCGATCGGCGAGCATGGGTCGACCATTCTGGCCAATCCTCAGATCGTGCTGCGCGTCGAGTTTCCCGACGGTCCTCCGGCAGGTCTTGGGGGACTGCACTGGCGAGGCCGCTCGTATGATCGGTTCGATGGCGTACGCTGGACACGCTCCGACGACCTGCCGCCCTCTTCGGCGCCGACCGCATGGTACCGGGAGCGCTGGGAGGGGGAGGGAGCGTCTCTCGAGCAGAGAATCTTCGGCTCGGCGCTGGACGCTCGTGTCCTGTTCGCCCTGCATCCGGCACTCGAGATCGAATCGAACAACGGGATCCAGCCGCTCTTCGACAATGCGGGTGACTTCGTCTACTGGGGTCGAGGTCAGCCAGCCTATACCGCCTGGGCCCCCACTGGGCCCCCTCCCGCCGAGGAGTTGAGACAGCCAGCCGGAGGGTATCGCCCGTCGGATGATCATTTTCTTCAGCTTCCGCGGCGGCTTGACCCGGCGATCACGCAACTGGCTGATTCTCTGACCTCAGGCATCGACAATCGGTACGACCAAGCCGTCGCGATCAGGGACTGGCTCCAGACCTTCGCATACACCCGTGCGCTCCCGGCGACCGCGCGCGAAACGACGCTCTCCCACTTCCTCTTCGAGCGTCAGGCCGGCCACTGTGAGTACTTCAGCACCGCCATGGTGACGATGCTGCGCGCGATCGGCATCGAAGCCCGAAACGTCAACGGCTTCCTTGGCGGGCAGTGGAACGACTTCGGGAACTACCTCGTCGTGACCCAGAATGAAGCCCATTCCTGGGTTGAGGTCTGGTTCCCGGGATACGGCTGGGTCGAGTTCGACCCGACCCCTGCCGGCGCCGGCTCGACGGAGATCGTCTCCTCATGGTTGTGGCCTGGTCGAATCCTGTTCGACGGGGTTCAGCACCGCTGGAATAAATGGGTGCTCGACTATTCGGTGGATGACCAGCTCGGGATCTTCTCCGGTCTGCTCGGTACGCGCACAGTTGAAGATCTCGAACGGACAAGCGCCCCGACGGATACCTCGAGCCGAAGCCCGTGGGGGGCGCTCGTGCTGCTGCTGTGTGCCGCCGCCGGCTGGTACTGGGTGCGAGCCACCGGGCCCAGGTTCGACCCCGCGACGCAGATGTACATACAGCTTCGCTCAGCCTCCAGCAGGGCTGGCGTCGGTGTCACGCCCGGGCTTACACCGCTCGCTCTCGTCGAACGTATCCGAGCTGAAAGCACCGTGACCGCTCGCGCGGCAGAGCGCGTGGTGGATCTCTATCTCCGGGGTCGATACGGCCGCGAGCGTCTGGGGGAGTCCGAGCTAAGAGAGATGCGAGAGGCCTTGAGGGCCGCGCGGCGCGCCTTTCGGGCACGAGCTTGACGTCCCGACGCCTGGTGCGAACTCGGAGGAACGCTGTACGAGCACCCCTCCGGCGCATAACGTGATCATATGACACCCCTCTCCCAGAACCCTCAGCCTGGCGTGCACATCGCGACAATTGCGCACGAGGGTCTGATCTGGGACGCGTTCCTCGACTTCGAGGATCACATGCATCCCGCGGCCGGGTATCGCGCGCGGTTCCGCTTCGAGCCTCCGTCCGGTAATGAAGGACCCCCCGTTACTGCTACCGCCGCGATCATCATCGAGAACAGCTACGAAGAAGCGGTCGCCAAAGCGCGCAGCTTCGACGACCGCCAGCTTCAGGCGTTACTCCGCTCGACACTCCCGGAGCCGTCGTAGCGGGCTTTCGTCCGGTAGGAGGCCATGCCTACGCCTCCTTTACCCACCTCCAGAGTTCCGGCAACGTCGGCCGCTTGCCTGACATCAGGATCCCGACTTTATAGATCCGGCCTGCAATCGCCGCGATGACCCAGATCATCAGCGCCATCAGCACGAACGAGAGCGCCACCTGCCATGCAGGCACGCCACCCCCCGACACCCGTGCCCACATCAGAATCGGTGAGAAGAGCGGGAAGAGAGACAGGCCTGTCGCCATCGGCGTATTGGGGGCCTGGATGATCGGCGCCACCATCACGATCGGTACGACCAGAAGCGTGATCATCGGGAACTGAGCCTGTTGCGCCTCTTCGTCAGAATTGCACATGGCCCCGACGGCAGCATAGAGGCCGGAATACATCAGGAAGCCGAACACGAAGAACCCGACGAACAGAGCGGTCAGCCCCAACCCGGGAGCGATCTCTCGGAGAGCTTCCAGATTCGCGAGCTCGGGTCGCGCCGCAATCATCATCGGAATGGCCCCCGCCAGCAGAGCCACGGCAGCAGCAATCCAGATGGTCATCTGCGTCAGGCTGACCGCACACACCCCCATGATCTTTCCAAGCATGAGCTCCGAGGGCTTCATCGCCGAAATGATGACCTCGACAATCCGGCTCGTCTTCTCCTCCAGCGTCGCGCGCATCACGGCCACGGCGTACAGCAGAATCACCATATAGAGGAAGAAGGCCCCGCCATAGGCGATGGCGAACTGTGGCTCGGAGATGTCCGATCCAGACGCTGACAGGACCTCGACCTGAAGCTCACCTCCGCCGAGCAGTCCCTCCGGATCGACGCCCTGTTGTTCGAGCTGGTACTCGAGCGCTGTGCGGGCGACCGAGGTCTGAACTGTCACCTGCCTCAGCGCGCTGGGGACGTCCATGGAGTAGTACAGGGCCTCACCCGTCTCGAGCGTGAGTTCGTCGACCATGATGAAGCCGCCCAACTCTCCCCGGTTCGCCTGCTCTCGCAGCTCGGTGACGACGTTCGCATGCCAGCGCGCCTCTGAGACCTCGAATCCGCCGTTCTCCAGACGGGGTGCAAGTCCTTCGTAGAGCACTCCTGTGCCGTCGACTACGGCCAGGTTGAACTGGTCGCGTTCACCCTGAACCGCCAACCAGGCCGGTACGACGATCAGTCCCGCCATCATCAGGGGACCCCCGGCCGTCGCGACGAAGAACCACATCGAACGAACACG
>JAKMDG010000319.1 GCA_022428035.1 Longimicrobiales bacterium | reverse complement strand
TGGGTGAGGCGAAGGGAAACGGGACGCAGGTCACCTTCAAGCCGGACCACGAGATCTTAGCGGAGCTCATCTACTCGTTCGAAGTCTTGTCGAACCGACTCCGCGAACTCGCGTTCCTCAACAAGGGACTCAACATCATTCTCGTTGACGAGCGCGGGGATGGTGTCGAGGAGTCGTATCAGTACGAGGGCGGGATCGCCGAATACGTCACGTTCCTGCGTGGGTCGCGCGGCGCGCTACACGACAACATCTGCTACTTCGAGGCTTCGAAGCCCGAGGCCGAGATCGAGCTCGCACTCCAGTACGACCAGGGGTTCAGCGAGAATACGCACTCCTTCGTGAATAACATCAACACGCACGAAGGCGGGATGCATATCACGGGTCTGAAGGCTGCCCTGACGCGCACGATCAACGACTACGCCAAGCGTAACAACATCTTCAAGAAGGGTGAGTCACTCTCTGGCGATGACGTTCGTGAGGGCCTGACCTGCGTGCTCAGCGTTCGAGTCATGGAGCCGCAGTTCGAGGGGCAGACCAAGACCAAGTTGGGCAACAGCGAGGTCCGTGGAGCCGTCGAGGCCGCGGTGAACGAGCATCTTTCGATGTTCCTCGATGAGAACCCGAAGGCCGGAAAGGCCATCATTGAGAAGTCGCTGCAAGCCGCCCGGGCCCGGGATGCGGCTCGGAAGGCTCGGGACCTCGCCCGGAAGAAGAGCGCGCTCGAAGGGGGCGTGCTCCCGGGCAAGCTGGCGGATTGCTCGATCTCCGATCCTTCCATGTGCGAGCTGTACCTGGTCGAGGGTGACTCTGCGGGCGGTTCGGCAAAGCAGGGCCGCGATCGTGGCTACCAGGCCATTCTGCCGCTCAAGGGAAAGATCCTCAACGTCGAACGTGCCCGGATCGACAAGATCCTCTCCAATGACGAGATCGGTGCCATGATCACGGCGATCGGTGCCGGTATCCGAGAGGAGTTCGCGCTGGACAAGGCCCGGTACCACAAGATCGTCATCATGACCGATGCCGATGTGGACGGAGCGCACATT
Source organism: Longimicrobiales bacterium (assembly GCA_022428035.1). GTDB lineage: Bacteria > Gemmatimonadota > Gemmatimonadetes > Longimicrobiales > Gaopeijiaceae > UBA2589. The sequence continues at coordinate 4,183 of JAKMDG010000319.1, read as the reverse complement.
CGCACTCTGCTGTTGACCTTTTTCTTCCGGCAGATGCGCGAGCTCATCGATGCTGGCTACGTCTACATCGCTCAGCCGCCGCTCTACCGGGTTCGCAAAGGCAAGCAGGAGGTGTACTGCTACAACGACACCGAGCGGGACGATGCCATCAAGCGGTTCGGCGGCAGGCAGGGCGAGAGCAGCAAGGGGATTCACATCCAGCGGTACAAGGGGCTGGGTGAGATGAACCCCGATCAGCTGTGGAAGACCACCATGGACCCCGAGGCCCGTACGATACTCCAGGTGCAGATCGAGGACGGCGCAATTGCCTCCAATCTGTTCGACCGACTCATGGGTGATGAGGTGGCACCGCGGCGTGAGTTCATCGAGAAGAATGCCAAGTACGTGAAGAACCTGGACATCTAGGCCGCGTCACCGATCAGTTCGTTCGCGCTGACAATTCTGGCATCGTCACGCCGGGCCACCTCTCGGCGCAGCCAGGTGGGTGTCGCGCGTCCTGTGAAGACAAGGCGCTCGCGACGTTCCCGGCCGAAGCCGTAGCGGGTCTCGCGTATGTTGCGGTCCAGGCGTTCTAACGGAGTCCGCTCTGGCGTTCGAGGGCGGGTGGCGGGTGGATCCCACAGGCACGTGCCGTAATAGACGGCTCCTGTGCCCAGCGTCCCGGCGACCGGGATGTCCACGTCTGCGTTCCAGATCGCCCCACCTTCACGCGCATTGGACCCGAAGGTCTCGAGCGCATCGATCTCCATATGTCGACGGCACAGCGCGGGCATCATGTTCTGGAGATGGTCGCGAATGCCCGGTCGGATCGAGGATGCGTAGTGCGGGACGATCTCCGTGTCTCGCTCGGACACCCTCCACGGTAGGATGAAGCGAAGCCAGAAGGCCAGGAAGGGATCTGTCAGGGAGTACCGGGTCGACCGACTGCGCGGTGCCGCGTCGAGCGAGCGATATGTGGAGACGAGGCCGAGTTCGGCGAGCCTCTTCAGGTACGGTGCGATCTGGCCGCTCCTGGTCAGATCGGGGATGGCATCGGAGAGGTCCGCCCATTCCACCCTGCTGTGCGACAGTGCCTCGAGGGTTGAGACATAGCGGGTGGGGGTCTGGACCGAGCGTTCGAGCCAACTCAGAGGCAGATCTGCAAGGGCGCCGTGATCCGGGAGGAGCAGGCGGCGCACATTGGTGCCCACCGTGACCGACGTGTCCAGATGTGCGAGAACGCCCGGGATCCCGCCAAACACGCCGTAGGCCCGGATCTTGTGGTACGGTTCGCTCCCGGGGAGGTGAGGAGCTGCTGCCCGCAGGGGCAGCGGGCCGACACGGAGTTGCAAGGAGGGTGTCGACATGTTCGATGTCGTACCCACCGCAGGCATGGCACCGGCTCGCCCGGTGAGGACCACATGAAAGGGAAGCTGTCCCGCCCGGGCGTGGCTCAGAGCGTCAGCCAGTCCAAGGTCGATGCGGGAGCGAGCGTCTGATAGTCGGTGGGCATCGTCCAGAACCAGAACGAACGGTCTTTGATCGGATGCCTGCTCGGCGAGCTCGGTCAGAAGTGCCGCCCAGGTAGGCACATCTTCCGAGTCCCGGGCCGACTCACTCGAGATGTCCCCGCGTATTCGGTTGCTGAGGGCGGCACGGATCAGAGGGTCAGGGCGAGGTGGGCAGCGGAATCGGAGTCCAGCGTACCCGTCTGTCGCACTGCGGATGAGTGCGGACACGCCCACGCCCGGGGGCCCGGACACGGTGATACAGCGCGCTTCAAGCTGATCAAATTCGGTGCGTAGGACACCGAGTTCTCTTGATCTTCCGGTAAAAGTCACGACGCAAGGGATTGTTTGTGTAGAAAAGAAATAATTTAGCGTAATTAAATTTAGCTTATTATGGGCGTAGGCGGGGTTGAGCACGCCCGAGGGTCCCGTCAGCTTCTCAGCAGTTGACATCATCCCTTTACCCAGAGCCTCTCATGTCCCGAGCCATCCCACGCTTCGACACGCTTGCGGCAGCGCAGTACGACTCCACACCCAGCGTAGAAAAGCGTCATCGCACGAACCTCGAAGAAGTGTTCGGGGAGAATCTCTTCGGTCTTCATGAGATGAAGTCGCGCATGCCGAGTGCCCCGTACGAGGCACTCCTCTCGACCATTCAAAACCGCTCCGAGCTGGATCCGTCTGTCGCTGATGCTGTTGCGCTGGCGATGAAGGAATGGGCGCTCGAAAAGGGTGCGACCCACTACACGCACTGGTTCCAGCCGCTGACCGGCAGCACGGCCGAGAAGCATGATTCGTTCCTCAAGCCGACCGGTGACGGACGCGCCATTACCGAGTTCCGCGGAAGCGAGCTCGTGCAGGGTGAGCCGGATGCCTCGTCGTTCCCGTCCGGCGGGCTACGGGCCACGTTCGAAGCCCGTGGCTACACCGCGTGGGACCCGACGTCTCCTGCGTTCATTATGGAGGGCCCGGGTGGAGCCTATCTCTGCATCCCGACCGCGTTCGCTTCGTGGGCCGGTGACGCGCTCGACAAGAAAACACCGCTCCTTCGCTCCATGGATGCCATCGATGTCCAGGCGCGGCGTGCGCTGAAGCTGTTCGGTTCGCCGGCCAAGCCCGTCACTGCGACGTGCGGTGCCGAGCAGGAGTTCTTCCTCGTCGATGAGCAGTTCTACTACCGGCGCCCGGATCTCCAGACAGCCGGTCGTACGCTGTTTGGTACGAAGCCTCCCAAAGGTCAGGAACTCGATGATCACTACTTTGGCTCCATCCCGGACCGCATCCTGGAGTGCATGAACGAGGTAGAATTCGAGCTCTACCGCCTGGGTGTCCCGTTGACGACGCGTCACAATGAAGTCGCACCCGGTCAGTACGAGATGGCGCCCATTTATGAGGATGCGAATCAGGCTGCCGACCACCAGCAGCTCGTCATGTCGACGCTGCGTCGCATTTCGCGGAAGTACGGACTCGTCTGCCTGCTGCACGAAAAGCCGTTCCAGGGCGTAAACGGCAGCGGCAAGCACCTCAACTGGTCGATGGGCACCGAGGATCAAAATCTTCTGGAGCCCGGCGACACGCCGCACGACAACATGCAGTTCCTGTTCTTCTGCTCAGCCGTGCTCAAGGGTGTGGCCAGGCACCAGGACTTGCTGCGTGCTTCAGTCGCCCATGCGGGTAACGATCACCGGCTCGGTGCCAACGAGGCTCCGCCCGCGATCATCTCCGCGTTCTGTGGTGACCAGCTGCAGGACATCTTCGAACAGATTGAGAAGGCTGGAGAAGCCACCAGCAGCAAGCCTTCCGGTCTGCTCGGTCTCGGTGTGAAGGTGCTGCCGGACCTTCCGAAGGATGCGGGCGACCGTAATCGCACGTCTCCCTTCGCCTTTACGGGAAATAAGTGGGAGTTCCGTGCGCTCGGTTCGTCTCAGAGCGTGTCCTTTCCGGCGATGGTACTGAACACGATCGTGACCGAGTCGATCGATGAGCTGTGCACGAAGCTCGAGGCGTCACTCGAGGAGGGCATCTCGTTCGATGACGCGCTGCGTGATCTCCTCGCCTCTGAGATCCATGAATTCAAGCACGTGATCTTCAACGGCGACAACTACTCGGACGAGTGGGTGACCGAGGCCGAGGGTCGCGGGCTGCTCAACCTGCGCAGCACGATGGATGCGCTTCCGAAGATCGTCGACGAAAAGAACCTCAACCTCTTCGAGAAGTATGGCGTTCTGTCGCATCGCGAGCTCGAGTCGCGCTACGAGATCTTCGTGGAACAGTATTTCATCGCCATCAACATCGAGGGTGAGACTGCGCAGTACATGGCGCAGACGATGTTTCTGCCTGCATCGATCCGATACCTGAACGACCTGCTCACGACTGCAGAGCGCGCTGACGACCTTGGCCTGCGGGCCGAAGGGGTCATGGCGACCGGCAAGGAGCTCATTCTCCTGGTGGATCGACTCAACGAGACGATCACCGCGCTGGCCGAGCAGAACCAGGAAATGGGTGGTGACGATGTCGTCTCGAAGGCGGAACACATGCGGACGAACATCATCCCGGCGATGAACGATGTCCGCGATGCGGTCGATCGCCTCGAGCGGATCGTCCCGGACGACTTGTGGCCCGTCCCGCCCTACCGCGACATGCTTTTCGTGAAGTAAGAAGCGAGCGGCACCAGAGCAGAGGGTCCGGATGAGCGA
>JAKMDG010000317.1 GCA_022428035.1 Longimicrobiales bacterium | reverse complement strand
GCCCCACCGCATGCCAGCATGAAGAGCGTGGCGATCGGCGTCGAGCGACGCAGGGCATATCGGTTCCGGAGCTGAGTCATGAGGCGTGCCGGCATGGGTTGGTGCGAGTGGTCCTCGACCTCGGGCGCTGGGTCAGTAGAGGAGATACGGCGCACGACGCGTTTCGAATTCCGTCACGTCTCCGTCCCAGCTCGCCACCAGCTCGTCGAATGAAGCTTCCGCGATCAGTCCAAGGCGGAGCGCGTCCGTGCCGGCAAGCCGATCGAAGTGTGCTTCGTACCAGGTCCAGTTCTCCCCGGATACGCGGTACGTCTCGATGAGCATGGCGACGGTTGCTTGTGATGCGTCGTAGTCGGTTTGCTCTGCAACGAGCTGGACTCCTTGCACCTCCACTCCCTCGAATTTCCGATCCCCTGCATTTGCCGGGGTAAACGTCGCGGGCTCGAAACGGACCCCCTCGATGCCGTAGCCGTTCAACGCCTCCGCGAGCACCGAACTGTCGAGCCACGGCGCCCCGATCCATCGGAATGCACGGTCTGTGCCGCGTCCGACCGAGATCGGCGTTCCCTCGAAGAGGCACGTACCGGGATAGGCGAGTGCACTCGCCACATCAGGCATGTTCGGCGAAGGCGCGACCCAGGGCAGGCCGGTTTCGTCGAACGTCATGTCACGCCGCCAGCCGTCGACCGGAATCACGGTGAGTTCGGCTGTGATCCCGAATTCTCCTACGTACATGGCCGCAAGTTCGCCCGGTGTCATACCGTGCCGCATGGGCACTTCGTACATCCCGACAAACGTGCTGTACTCAGGATCGAGTACGTTGCCCTGGACCACGTCTCCGCGAATCGGGTTGGGTCGGTCCAGAACGAGGAAGGGGGTTCCGAGTTCGCCTGCGGCCTCCATCGCCAGCGCCATGGTCGAGACGTAGGTGTAGTACCGTGCCCCTACGTCCTGCATGTCGAAAATCAGAACGTCCACACCTTCGAGCATCTCGGGTGTGGGTTTGCGGGTCTCACCATAAAGTGAGTGGATCGGCAGGCCAGTCTGCTCGTCCGTGCTGCTTTCGATAGCCGCGCCCGCGCGCTCTTCGCCTCGGATACCGTGCTCTGGCGAGTAGAGCGCAACCAGATCTATGTCCGGGTGATCCGACAGGATATCGATATCCGAGCGTCCCTCTCGATCGATTCCCGTGTGGTTGGTTACGAGCCCGACACGCTTCCCGGCGACCAGGTGGAGACTGTCCGAGATCAGCACCTCGATGCCCGGGCGGATCACCTGTGCCGACTGGTCAGCGCCGAGCGCATCAGGGGGCTGGTCTCCGACGGTGCATCCGAGGGCTGAACAAACGAGAAAAACGGCGAACAGCCTCGATTGTCGGGGTGTGACGTTATCCATACGTTCCGCACTCAGCGGCTCGTGACGCCCACGGCGCCGTTCAGTAGTTCGTGACATGCGGCAAGCTTCGGGGACACATTGGACTGCGTCAACGCGCAGGGTTCGGGAAAGGCACACATCGACGCCATGGCGAGAAGTAAACATCTGGACTCGGAGTGGGATCGCCCGGACTGGGCTCGCACCCGCGCGGCTCTGACTGCGCTTGCCATAACCTTGTTCCTCGGGAGCTGTTCGATGTCGGGGGGCGGGGACCCGTCCCCTCCGCCCGAGACACCCAGAGCTCCTGACGCGGACTCGCTCGCGGCATACGCAGCATCGCTGGACGCGATGCTGGACAGCGTGGCACTTGCGGAGGCCCGGGCTCCTGTTCAAGACACACGTTCCTGGGCCGAGCGGACTCTCGTCGAGCTGTCCCTGGAAGAGAAGGCAGGGCAACTCCTCATGCCCTGGGTGCTCGGTGACTTTGCCCCCGAGGGCTCACAGAGCCACGAACGGGTCTTCCGATTCATCGAGGAGCAGAAGATCGGCGGCGTGATCATGTCGGTCGGGACTCCCTTCGAGGTCGCGGCAAAGCTCAACGACCTGCAGGCGCATGCCGACCTGCCCCTTCTGGTGGCAGCCGATCTCGAGACTGGAGCGGGTTTCCGCATGCGGGGCGCGATCCACATGCCGGGCTCGGTCGACCTCGGCGGTGCCACGAACTTCCCCAGCCTCATGGCGGTGGGTGCGACCGGCCTGGAGGAACTCGCCTACGAGATGGGGCGGATTACCGCGGTGGAAGCGCGGGCCGTCGGAGTGCATGTGCCCTTCGCGCCCGTGCTCGACGTGAATAACAACCCGGACAACCCGATCATCAACGTTCGGTCGTTCGGCGAAGATCCGGAGAAGGTGGCCGAGATGGGCATCGCCTTCATCCGCGGCGTTCAGGAAAATGGTGCGCTCGCGACGGGAAAGCACTTCCCGGGACACGGCGACACGAACGTCGATTCACACGTAGGCTTGCCGGTCATCACGCACAACCGTGCTCGCATGGACTCGGTGGAACTGAGACCGTTCCAGCGCGCGATCGACTCCGGCATGGGCGCGATCATGACCGCGCACATCTCGGTGCCGTCGTTGAACGGGGGCGTCCGGGAACCGTCGACCCTCTCCCCCGAGGTTCTGACGAATGTGCTGCGAGGGGAGATGGGCTTTGACGGCATCGTCTTCACTGACGCGATGGACATGAGCGCGATTGCTCGTCAGCACCGTTCAGGCGAAGCGGCCGTTCGAGCTCTGGAGGCCGGAGCGGACGTGATTCTCATGCCCGCCTCGGTGAGTGGCGCGATTGAGGGCATCGTTGATGCCGTCGGTCATGGGCGGATCACCGAGGAACGTCTGGACCGCTCTGTCCTGCGTGTGCTCGAGACCAAGGAGCGCATGCGCCTGCATGAGAATCGTTATGTGGCGCTGGAGGAGATCTCCAAAACAGTCGGGATCCCGGCTCACATCGAGGTGGCGGATCGAATTGCAGGGCGGGCCATCACACTTCTGAAGAACGACAATGATCTTCTGCCTCTGGCCGGAACCAGCTCGGCGCGGGTGATGTCGGTTTCATATCGCCGTGGTTCGGACGTACTGGCTGGCCGCTACTTCAATCGCGCCTTACGTGAGACCTATCCGCGGCTACGGGCAGTGGAGGTCGAAGGCGATACCTCGGAGGACGAGTACCAGGAGCTGCGGCGTCGAGCGCGAGAACACGCTCTGGTTATCGTCAGCACATACGTCACCTCTGTGAACGTATCCGGCTCGTTTACACTCCCGAAGGATCTGGTCGAGTTCGTTCGATATCTCGATCAGATCGGGGTTCCACACACCGTGGTCTCCTTCGGAAATCCGTATCTGATCACAGATTTTCCGGACGTTCAGTCATATCTGCTGGCGTGGAGCGGCTCCGAATCCAGTCAGCGTGCGGCGGCGGCAGCCATGCTTGGAAAAAGAGAGATCAACGGTCGTACACCGACCCGGGTTCCACCTCTCTATGAGATCGGTGACGGAATACAGATTCCGCGACGCGGTCCCACTGCCGGTGCGCGCTGACCGTCGCGCGGCGCTCAGCGCCGCGCTCTGCGTCGCCGCATGCTCAGCGGGCGGTCCGAGTACGATTTCGCCCGCCCCGCAGGTTGGACCTGGGTACGACGTCATGCCGGCCGTGCCCGTCATCGCCGCCGTCCTCGACGCCGAAAGCCGGGCCTGGGTCGACACGACTCTCGATGGCTTTACGCTGCGCGAACTGATCGGTCAGGTCATCATCGAGTGGATTCCGGGCGGATATGTGACGCAGACCAGCCCGGAGTTCGAGCCACTGCGTGCGTGGGTCGAAGATGACGAAATCGGTGGGGTGTCTCCGTCGATCGGAACACCGCACGCCTATGTTGCCAAGCTCAATGATCTGCAGTCGAGGGCCGACGTACCGCTTCTCGTGACGGCCGACTTCGAAAACGGCGGTCCGGGCATGCGGATCAACGGTTCGTTCGCGCTTCCCTCGATGCTGCCGCAGGGCGGTGGCACCGACTTCCCGCCGACGATGGCCTTCGGTGCGATCGGTGACGAGCGTTTCGCATATGAGTACGGTCGAATCACCGCCCGGGAAGCTCGAGCGAGCGGTGTGCACTTCCTGTTCTCCCCCGTGCTGGATGTAAACTCGAATCCAGACAACCCGGTCATTGCCACGCGTGCGTTCGGTGGTGATCCCGACCTGGTGTCCCGAATGGGCACGGCATTCATCCGCGGTGCCAGAGACGGGGGTGTGTTCACGACCGGGAAGCACTTCCCGGGCCATGGCGACACGTCGACCGACTCCCACATCGGGATCCCCGTCGTGGACGTCGACCGTGTCCGGCTGGATGAACTCGAGCTCGCGCCCTTCGTGGCGGCGAT
>JAKMDG010000316.1 GCA_022428035.1 Longimicrobiales bacterium | reverse complement strand
CATTCGGATTCGGGGGCTGGGGGGCGAAGAAGGAGACGTGGCCCGGCGCGGGCTGGAAGAGATGGAGGCACTGGGACTCGAGGATATCCGGGTCGACGAGGCCGGGAACGTCATCGGTGTGGCCCGCGGCCGGGGGGATGCGCCTGCCGCGCTGCTGAACAGCCACATGGATGTGGTTGCCGAGGGAGATCATGACGAATGGGAAGTCCCCCCGTTCTCTGGAGACGTTCGAGACGGTTTCCTGCACGGACGCGGTGCGATGGACATCAAGGGCCCGCTTGCGCTTCAGACGTACGCGGCGGCTTCGATGATCGGAGAGGCCCCGGGTGATGTCATTGTCGCCCACACGGTGCTTGAGGAGCGGGGTGGGCTCGGGATGAAACACCTGCTCGAATCCGGCTCCGTTGAACCCGGCGTGGTTGTTATTGGTGAGGCAACGCACGGAGACGTCTGCATCGGCCACCGAGGACGTGCGGAGGTCGAGGTGGCGATCATGGGCCTTGCGGGGCATGCCAGCGTGCCTGCCCGTGCGCACAACGCGCTCGATCTCCTGGGCGACGTACTTGCGGGTATCCGCGACCTGGCCGAAGACCAGCCTTCCGATCCGATCCTCGGGGCGTCCAGCTTGATCGCGACGATGGTCGATGTTCTGCCAGAGAGCCGGAACGTGATCCCCGATTCTGCGGTGGTGACGATCGACTGGCGGATTCTGCCGGGCAGCGACGATGAGATGCTTGAGAATCGTGTGCGGGAAGCGATCTCCGCGCGGATTCCGGAGACGCCAGAGGGTCTGAAGTGGGAAGTCCGGATGGCGATCGAGCGGCAGCGTACGTACACGGGGCTGGTCGAAGACCGGAACCTGCTCACACCCGGCTTCCTCATGTCTGCGGACGATCCGATGATTCTGGCCGCTGCGGAGGCAGTTGGGACACGGCAAGGGCAGGGCCCAGCGGTCATCCGGCCCTGGAAGTTCGCAACCGACGGTGGTTGGTCGTGCGGCGTACACGGGATTCCGACGGTCGGGTTCGCGCCGGGTGAGGAGCGCTTTGCACACACCAACCGAGAGCGGATGGATGTCGAGGAAGCCCGCTGGGGTTTCGAGCGTTACCCACTCCTGATCGCCGCCGTTCAAAAGGCGCTGGACGGGTAACATGGAGGCTTCCGGGTCAGGTGACTTGGACTCGGGGCCCAACCGGAGTGTACGTCGTCGACTGATGCTTCCGTGTGCTCTCCGGTTCCACTAGGTTTGCGGCCGCTCCTGGAAGTTAGGAGCGCGACAATCATCCCGCTCCATCGGGGACCTCCGCCGCTGTCGGGGTCCCGGCTTCGGTGGAGCCCGTTTCCAACTTACGGACCGAGGGAACCGAAGATGCGGCTCTACGAGGTTGTGTACATTCTGGACGCAGCGCTCGACGAGAGTGCTGCGACCGCGAAGCTCGAGAAGTTTCACGCGCTTGCCACCGCGCACGGTGGAGAGGTCAGTGCCGTCGACCATTGGGGCGCTCGGCAGCTCGCCTACCCCATCAACAAGCATACCGTTGGCTACTACGTCGTCGCGCAGTTCACCGCGGCCGCCGAAGCGCTCCCCGAATTCGAGCGTCTGCTGAAGCTCGATGAGGAAGTCTTCCGCTATCTGCTCGTCATGAACGAGGGGGAACCGACGAGCGGCTCGTCCATTCTTGCTGACGTGCCCGTCCGCGCCAGAAGCGAGGACGACGAAGATGAAGAGGACGAAGAAGAAGAAGAGGACGCTCCCGCCGGTGAAGGTGAGGAAGAGGAAGAGCCGCGTGACCCGACGAGCGCCCCGCCGGAGTTCACGGGGGCTCGTGGGCGTCGTCGTCGGATGGAAGGCCCGCGCGTCATCGTTCTGAACTACAAAGACGTCGACACGCTCTCTCACTTCATCACGGAGCAGGGCAAGATCCTGCCGAAGAGAACGACCAAGGTCTCGGCGCGCTTCCAGCGCCAGCTCGGTTCGGCGGTGAAACGGGCTCGCTTCCTTGCGCTGCTGCCTTACATGCGGCGGCAGGACGGCTAAGACCGTTCGTAGATCGATCCATGTCGACCGAAACGACCACGTTGCCTGAGCAGGAAGGGGCAGGATGGAGACGCGCAGCATTGCTGTTTGCATTGCTTGTGCTCACCTCTCTTGTCCCGGCGGCTATGCTCGTGGCTGTGCCGCTCTTGATCCTCATCGCTCTGGGTGGTATCCGCAGCGGCGGGCTCATCATCACGACCGTGGTCGCGATGTTTGTGGTGCTCGCCGGTCAGCGTGATCCGCTCTGGTATGCTGAGCGAGGCTGGGCTGTCATGCTCGGAGGATGCTTCGCGGCGGCCTCGTTTCTCGCGCCCTGGTGGCGGCTGACTTCAAGGGCCCTGGTGGCTGTTGGAGGATCTCTGGTCGGTACGACCATATTCTTTGCCGTCCGCAGTGGCGCCTGGTCGAATCTCGACTGGGGTGTGAATGATCGGCTGGCTGCTGTGCTGGGTAACTTCCTGAATGCGCTTGACGTGGTGCGCGAGGGTCAGGCGGTTTCTCCGGCGTTCATCGCTGCCGTGTATCGCACCGTGGAGCTGCAGGCTGCGGTCTTTCCCGCCATAATCGCGCTCGAATCAATGGCAGCGCTCGGGGTGGCATGGTGGCTCTATCGCAGACTCGCGTTCAGGGACGGACAGGGCCTGGCGTCGGTTCGGCAGTTCGCGTTCAATGATCACCTGGTCTGGGTTCTCATCACTGGCCTGTTGCTTGTCGTCACACGGCTGAGCGACGGTGCGGTGCGGATCGGGGCCAACATGACGGTCTTCATGACGGCACTCTACGCCCTGCGTGGGGCGGGCGTCGCCGTCTTCGTCAACGGGGGGCTGTCGCTCCTCGGGATACTGATGTTCATCCTGGGAGTGTTGTTCGCCGCGCCTCTTGTGGTCGGCTTCGCAGCACTCCTGGGCATCGCAGATACGTGGCTCGACCTCCGCGCACGCGCGGAGGCGATTGCCGGATAGCACCAATCGGAGGAATCATGAAGCTCATTCTCAAGCAGTCGGTTTCGAATCTTGGAGAGATCGGTCAGGTCGTGACCGTCAAGCCAGGCTATGGCCGTAACTATCTGATCCCGCACGGTCTCGCGTATGTCGCGAGTGACGAAAATCTGGCCCGTATCGAGGCGGAGCAGGCCCAGGCCGAGCAGGAATCGCGTCGAGACTTCCTCGAAGCTCGTCGCCGTGCGTCGCAACTCGAAGGTCTGTCCTTGACGTTCAGTGAGAACGCTGGTGAAGACGGCAAGCTCTTCGGGTCCGTCACCGCTTCGGACATCACCGACCGGGTCAACGCCGGAGACATCGATTTCGCGCTCGACAAGAAGGCCGTGCAACTCGACGACGCCATCAAGGTGGTCGGTGAGATCGCGGTACCGGTCAAGCTGCACGCGGATGTAACCCTGGACATCATGGTCAACGTGGAGTCGGCAGAGGACTGATCTGCCCCAGATGAACCCGCTCACCACTGACCCGACCGAATTTCCGGATGAGGTCCGACGCGCGGCCGAGCTTGCGCTGGAGCGCAAGGCTCACGACGTCGTGATCCTTGATCTTCGCGGAATCTCGACCGCGACAGACTACTTCGTAATTGCGGGTGGGATGTCGGACGTTCAGGTCAAAGCGATTGCCGGGCACATCCATGAGGAACTGAAGAAAGACAGCGTTCGCCCCGAGCATATCGAAGGCCTACGGGGCGGTCGCTGGGCCCTGCTCGATTACGTGGACTTCGTGGTCCACGTGTTCCATCCGAACGCCAGGGACTTCTACCAGCTCGAAAACCTGTGGGGTGACGCCCCACGGTGGGAGGCTCCCGAAGCCTGAGGTTCTTTTCCGCACGTGCCGTGCGGCTCTAAGTTGTCGCGTTCCCGTTACGCGGCTCGATACATGATGAATCGGTCCCGACAGGACTTCACGCCCAGCCGGAAAGACTCTCACCCATGGCCGAACTCCCGACTTTGCAGCCGCTCGAAGAGGTGGACATGCCTGTCGAGGCAGGGGCTGGCGGCGGACGAGCGATCGCTCTGATCGCGTCTGAACGCGCTCAATCTGAAGGATGGGCGCCCGGAGCAGCCCATCGCCTCGCGTCCCGGTGGGCAGCAGAAGGACATCGCGTCGTCCTTGCCGACGGTGGGCTGGATCACCCTTCCCTCCACATCGGCGCGGGAATTCCCAACCGGGAAGGCCTCGTCGATGCAACGCTGTATGGAGCGTCCGTGGCGGGCGTGTCTCGGCCGGTCGGTGGGTACTTCCTGATCACCGCGGGCGCGCCTGTTGCCGATCCAATGTCGGTGGTGCGTGCCCCACGCTGGGATCGTCTCAGGGCGGGCATGGCAGATGCCGGAGTCACCCTGGTCCTGTTTCTCCGTGACGGGGCTCCGTGTACGCCGGCGTTCCTCGGGTCTGTATCCGACATTGTGGTCTTGAGCACAGAAGGGGAAGCGCCTGACGCGATCCGCGATCTGGAGCCTCTCGTGCGTGCGGTAGCCAAGCCCGGAGAGGGTGCATGACGATGTTCATCGTTCTGGCGATCGCGGTCGCGGCCGTTCCGGGATCGCAACTTTCAACAGGGATGGAATGAGGCTCAAGTCACTGAAGGTGCAGGGCTTCAAGTCCTTCGCCGACGCCACCACCATCGAGTTTCACGAAGGGGTCACAGCCGTCGTGGGCCCGAATGGCTGCGGCAAGTCGAACATCTCCGATGCCATCCGATGGGTCCTGGGCGAGCAGCGACCCACTGCGATCCGCGGCGCGAAGATGGAAGAGGCGATTTTTCAGGGCTCGGTCAACCGACGTCCTGTGAATCGGGGCTCGGTATCCCTGACCGTCACCAACGAGGATGGCGCGCTTCCGATCGCATATGAGGAAGTCGAGATCGGGCGTCAGGTCTTCCGTGACGGCGGGAGTGAGTACTCGATCAACCGCTCGTCCGTGCGGTTGAAGGACATCGTGGAGCTTTATCGCGACACCGGGCTGGGGGCGAACGCCTACGCGATGATCGAGCAGCGCATGGTGGACGCGATCCTCTCCAACAGGAACGAGGAGCGTCGGGGTCTCTTCGAAGAGGCTGCGGGCATAGGCAAGTACAAGGATCGTCGCAAGGCGGCCACACGCCGTCTGGAGCGGGCGGAGATGGACCTGCAGCGTCTTGAGGACATCATATCCGAGGTGCAGACGAAGGTCCGTTCCTTGTCTCGACAAAAGGGTAAGGCGCAGCGTTACACCGAGTACCGTCAGCGCCGATTGGACGTCGAGGTCGAGGTCGTCCGGCATCAGCTCGACACGCTGACGGAGCGGTTCAAGGTCGTGTCCGATGGTTTGGCTGGTGACGTTCAGACAGAGCAGGGCATGGTCGCGGAACTCGCGACTGCGGAAGCCGAATACGAATCGCTGCGTCTCCGCGAGGTCGAGGCGGAAAAGGCACGCGTCGCTGCCGCGGGTGGTCTGGAGGGCGTCCGTGCTCAGTTGGTACGCTGGGAGCGTGATCTGGCGGTCGCTGACGAGCGTGCGGCGTACGCAGAACGTCGCCTGGTCCAGATCGACGAGGAGCGGGGCGAGGCTCGAGGCCGTGTGGCGACCCTTGAGAAGGACTCTGTCGAGCTCGCTGCCAGTCGGGCGCGTCTGGGTGAGGAGCTGGCACGCATCAAAGAGGTCGCCGCCGAGCGAACCGCCGATGCTGAAAAGGTGCGCGCCCACCTCGAGGAGGTACGCGGCGCGTTCGAAGGGGTCGAGTCCCGCGGTCGGGAGATCGCGCGACGGGTCGCGCAGCTGGAAGGAGACGCAGACGCCTCCGACGCTCAGGCGATCGAGCTGGAGCGGCGACTGGAGCAGGTCACGACTGAATTGAACTCGACAGCCGACACGCTAACGGACCTGGCGTCCCAGGGGGATCTCTTCTCCGGCCGGCTGGATGACCTTGCGGGAGCTCTGGAGTCTGCCCGTGGAGAGCTGGCGCTGCGGGTGGCGGAACTCGACGAGGCGCGCGCGTCGTTCGAAGCCACACGCGCCGAACGGCGCAGTGCGGCCGATCGCTTCGCGGCTCTGACAGCCCGACGCGAGGCGCTGGAGAGTCTGGAGCGGGATCGGGAGGGCGTGGAACCCGTGGTGAAAGCTGCGCTCGAGGCGGGCATCCCGGGCGTAGCGGGCGTGGTGTCTGACTTCATTGATGCCAACGAGGGTGAGACCGCCGCGGTCGAAGCGTACCTGGGCCCGCTCACAACCGCGATCGTGGTAGAGGATGCCGCTGCGCTTGATCGGACACTTCATTGGTTTGGGTCCAGCTGGGAAGGAGGCGGGGGACTCATCCTCCTCCCCCTCGATCGAGTGCCGACCTCTCCGAGTGGGCCGACCTCAGGTCTCCTGGACCGAATCTCCGTCTCGGGCGCCGGCGCGGCGTGGGTGGAGGCGCTGCTCGACGGTGTCGGCACACCGGAGACATCAGCCAAGGTGACGGTCACCGAGCGTCGGGGTGTCGTGAGGGTCGGCAACCCCTCCGGAGGCTCTGGCGTTCTCGAGCGCAAAGAGCGGCTCAAGCGAGTGAGTGCGGATTGTCTCGCAGCTGAAGCCGCGGGCTCGATCGCCGCCGCGGCGGCAGAGGCTGCCGAGCAGGCATTCCACGCGGCGGAGGAGGCTCTCGACGCCTCGAGGGCGGCCCTGAGAGGTG
>JAKMDG010000300.1 GCA_022428035.1 Longimicrobiales bacterium | reverse complement strand
CCTGATCGGCTTCGGATCGGGCGGCCTATCGGGCGTGGGCTTCGGGGGAGGGCAGCAAAAGCACGGGTTTCTGCCTGAGGCACACAACGACTTCATCTTCGCCATGATCGGTGAAGAGTGGGGTTTCCTCGGTGTCGTAGCGGTCGTGACCGTGTACAGTGCCCTGGTGCTGGTCGGCTTTCGAATCGCCAGCCGTGCTCCGGATCTGTTCGGTGAACTGCTGGCGATCGGGTGCACGAGCCTGATCGCGGTGCAGGCGATCCTGCACATGGCCGTCGGGCTCGCGCTCGCACCGGCCACTGGACTCGCGCTTCCTCTGATCTCGTATGGCCGATCGAATCTGATCATCACCCTGGTGGCGCTCGGGATCCTGACCTCGATCGCTCGAGCGGCACCCGGTGGAAAGGCAGCTCATGTCTGACGCGATGAGGGCTTCGGGGCCATTGGTGGTTTTGTCTGGAGGCGGCACCGGTGGCCATCTCTACCCGGCGCTCGCGATCGCAGATGCGCTTCGTGAGGCTCGCCCCGACGTGCATGTCGTCTTCGTAGGTGCGAAGCGGGGACTTGAGGCCCGGGTGCTGCCGGAACGTTCCGAGGACCATCTCCTGCTACCTGTACACGGCATCGACCGGAGCCGCCCTGCCAGCGCTGCGCGCGCCCTGGCCGGCCTCGCCGTTGGACTTCTTCGCGTCATCCGCTTCTTCCTGCGAAGACGTCCTGAGGTGGTGGTCGTGACGGGTGGCTACGCCGGTGCGGCGGCTGGGATCGCTGCGGGTATCATGGGGATCCCATTGGTGCTGCAAGAGCAGAACTCTGTGCCTGGAGCCGTTACCAGGTTGCTCACACGGTTCGCCATGCGCGTGCACCTCGCCTACCCGGAGGCGATTGATTGCCTCCCCGTGGGCGCGCAGTACTGCGTTGTGACCGGAAATCCTGTGCGGTCACGCTCGGGTATGGATCGTTCCGAGGCGCGTCGAGCCTTCGGCGTCCCCGAAGACGTGACGCTCACGTTCGTGACCGGAGGGAGTCAGGGCTCGCTGGCGCTGAACGAGGCGGTGACTGCTTATGTGACCGAGGTGTCCCGCGGAGAAATCGAGCGGCCGGATACGCTCCACTTCCTGTGGTCAACGGGTCCACGCCACTTTCCGGATGTCCAGAGTGCCCTGGAAAAGGTGGGCGGTCCGGAGTGGATCCACGCGCTTCCGTATGTCGAGGACATGCCCGGAGCGCTCGCTGCGGCGGACCTCGCGGTGAGTCGAGCCGGCGCAATGACGACTGCCGAGCTCATGAACCAGGGTCTTCCCGCGGTTCTGGTGCCGCTCCCCGCGGCCGCGGAGGACCATCAGACGCAGAATGCACGTGCTCTGGAGGCTGCCGGAGCGGCCCGTGTCGTGCCGCAAGACGAACTCTCCCCTGCGCGTCTGGCCAGAGAACTCGGGTCGATGACCACGGACGCGAACGCGCTTCGGGTGATGAGTGAGCGGGCGTCCGAGCGGGCGCACCCCCGAGCCACGCACGACATTGCATGGGACGTGGCCACGCTGCTGCCGACGACGACGAGGGCCGCATGAAGGCGCGCCTGGACCTGCCCGCTCTGGCTGCAGACCGGCCGGTGCACTTCATGGGTGTTGGCGGCGCAGGGATGTACCCGCTTGCCGAGTTGCTCCTGCGGAGCGGGGGCAAGGTCAGCGGTTGCGATACCAGAGACAGTGGCTCACTCCGTGATCTCGAGGCACTGGGCGCCGAGGTGCACGTTGGGCATGACGAAGCTCACGTCGCCGACGCCGCGGCTCTCGTGGTTACAGCGGCAGTCCCGGAGGACCATCCCGAGATCCTGGCCGCGAAACGGGCCGGGATCATCGTACTGAAGCGGGCCGAAGCGCTCGGGACGTGGGTTGCTCAGGGGCGCGTCGTTGGCATCGCCGGCACCCATGGAAAGACCACGACAACCGCGATGACAACCGACATTCTCGCCGCAGCCGGTATGGATCCTACGGGACTGGTAGGCGGGCGAGTAACAGAATGGGGCGGGAACCTCCGCTATGGAGCAGGCGACATATTCGTCGTCGAGGCGGACGAGTACGACCGTTCGTTTCTCACGCTGTCGCCAGACGTAGCGGTCATCACCAACCTCGAAGCCGACCACCTCGACATCTACGGTGATCTCGACGGTGTTCGTAACGGCTTCCGTGACTTCCTCGCAGGCGTGCGGGGGGGCGGCCGGGTGGTCATCTGCGCAGACGATCATGGAGCTTCGTCGCTGCTCCCCGCGATCGGGGCCAACGGATACACCTACGGGACGTCGGCTGGTTCCATGCTCCGCGCGACGGATCTTCGCGTCCAGGAGGGGGTGACGAGCGCCAGGGTCTGGGAAGAAGGGGACGACGTCGGTAAACTCAGCCTTCCAATGGGGGGGCGTCACAATCTACTCAACGCGCTGGCTGCAGCTGCTGCATCCAGGTCACTGGGCGCGGCATGGAGCGACATCCTCAGGGCACTCGGAGAATTCCGCGGTGTCGGGCGGCGCTTTCAACTGGTCGGTGAGGCACGGGGCGTGACCGTGATCGACGATTACGCCCACCACCCGACAGAGTTGGCTGCCGCGCTCCAGGCGGCGCGAGACATGTATGAGGGTCGTCGGCTGATCGCGGTCTTCCAGCCGCACCTGTATTCCCGCACGCGTGATTTCGCCCGTGGATTCGGGGAGGCGCTCGCCATCGCGGACAAGGTCTGGTTGACCGACATCTTTCCCGCGCGTGAAGCGCCGATTCCTGGTGTGGACGGTCACACCCTGCTGACGTCCGTGACCCAGGCGGGTGCGTCTGATGCCTCCTATGTACCTGCCATCGACGACCTGCCTGCGGCTGTGGCGGCTGACCTCGAAGAGGGTGATGTGGTCATGACGCTGGGTGCGGGTTCGATCGAGCGGACTGGGGCTGAACTCCTCAGAGAGCTGCGGGAGCCTGCCGATGCCTAGCCAGACGATGACTCGCCAGCTCAAGATCCTTGCGGTAACGGCCGCGATCGGACCACTGACGTTCTGGGGGCCGGATGTGATCGAGGCTGTGAGCGGTCTCGAGGTCTTCGCGGTGCGCGAGGTTGAAGTCACCGGAAACAAGATCCTCACGAAGGAAGCGGTCGTGGACCGTCTTGCCCTGGGTGCGTTCGCCTCCGTCTGGGGTGACGCCGAGGTCTGGCGCGAGCGGATCATCGCCGACCCGATGGTTCGCACTGTCCACATCCGGCGTCGCGTTCCGAGCGGACTCCTGATTCGAGTCGAGGAACGAGCTCCGATCGCACTGGCCGGCACACCTATGCTCGAAGCGGTGGACGCAGAAGGCTACCGCCTGCCGATCGACCCGATGCGCTACCGCCTTGATCTGCCAATCATCAGCTCGAAACATCGGGTGCCGGAGAACGGAGCGCTCTTCCCGGAAGACATCCGCGCGCTGGCCGCAGAGGTTGAGCACCTGACGGCGACCCATCAGGAGTTCGCTCATCGGATCTCCACGATTCGCTGGCATTCTGATGGGGTGGTTGCCGTACGTCTGCAAAGCCCGGATGTGGACTTCGTCATGCCGCTTCACACCACCGGAATCCGGATCCGCGAAGGTGAATCCGCGCTGGGGCATGCGATGCAGGAAGGAGCTGGCCGGCCGCCGGCCGAAGTCGACCTGCGCTTCCTGGAGCAGGTTGTCATTCGGCGCTACCCGAGCAGCGCACCCGCTTCAACCTTCACGGCCGGGGGGCGGTGACATGCGTTCGAATTTGATCGCTGGACTCGACATCGGAAGCACGCACACCTGCGCGGTGATCGGTGAGGTCGTGGGAGACCCACGCCGTCCCGGGCTTACGATTCTGGGCGTAGGGCAGGCGCAGACCGCGGGACTGCGCGGTGACTTCGTGATCAACATCGACGAGATGACCGAGTCGGTTCGCAACGCCGTCAATGAGGCCGAGCTGATGGCCGGCGCGACGGTGGACCGGGTCTATGCGGGTATCGGTGGGGACCATGTCCGGGCCACGAACTCGATGGGTGTTGTCGCGATCTCCGAAGAGGAGGTCAGCGATGACGACGTGGAGCGCGTGCACATCGTGGCTCGCGCTGTCGCGCTTCCTCCCGACCGCCAGATGGTTCATGCGATCCCGCAGGAGTACCGCGT
>JAKMDG010000291.1 GCA_022428035.1 Longimicrobiales bacterium | reverse complement strand
GTTGTTTAATCGCGGCCAGGGGGGGGGGGGGGTGTACCTCCCCGCGCCCCCCCGACTCTGGGGGGCGAGGCCGCCCCGGGCACCAATCGAGACCTAGAGGTGCTCGAGCACCTTGTTCTCGTACATCGCCTTCGGTCCGGCACCAACGACCTGATCGATCAACTCGCCGTCCTTGAAGAAAAGGACCGCCGGGATCGACCGGACGCCGAAGCGCGCGGACGTCGCAGGGTTATGGTCCACGTTGAGCTTACCGACTTTGAGTCCCTTTTCCTGGTACTCGTTCGCCAGCTCGTCGACCGCCGGAGCGATCATGCGGCACGGGCCACACCACTCGGCCCAGAAGTCCACCATGTACAAACCGCCGCTCTCGACTTCGTCGGCGAAGTTCTGATCCGTGATGTCGTTGATCACATCGCTTGCCATTCAACTCTCCTTGTAGCGTGTCCGGGCGGGCGGTACGATCCCGCCGTCACCCGCTGACCCATTCCATACCCTGCCGGTCCAGGCCGTTCATGATGTATTCTCCTTCGACGAACCCGATCGATCATATCGCGATCGCCGTATACTCCATCGAAGATAGCGCCAGCCACTTCGAACTCCTGTCAGGCCAGGTGTGTTCCCCCGCCGAGACGCTCGAGGCACAGGGTGTCCGCGTGGCCTTCGTCGGCTCGGTCGAGCTACTCCAGCCGCTCTCACCCGACACGACCGTCGGCCGCTTCCTCGAACGCTCAGGTCAGAACCTCCATCACATCGCCTACCGAACAGATGACATTACGGCGGAACTCTCCAGACTCGCCGCCGCCGGTGTTCAGTTGATCGACGAACAGCCCCGACCGGGAGCCAATGGTCACCTCGTTGCCTTTGTGCACCCCAGGAGCACGGGAGGGATCCTCACCGAGCTGGTACAGCACGCCGACTGACGTCGGCGTCCCGAATCAGCGAGCGGCCATCACCGCCTGAAGGTCGACCTGCTCCACCAACCAGCGACCGTCGTCGGTCTGGACCACGACGAACGGGATGCCGCTGGCCGCAGCTCCATCGGACATGGTCAGATCAACCATCACACGAGTCGCCGGCACCCTGCGACCCGATACGCGGGACTCGGTGGTGATCCGGTAGTCCTCGTGCTGCAGAATCGAGGCGATCGCGTCCATGCGGATCTCGACATTCTGCTTGTCGTTGCAGGGTGTACCGCCGAACCAGCTGCCGATCTTCTTGAAGGCGCATCCGAGCGTGCTGCCCGTCTCCATGGCCGCGCCGTCCGCTGTGCCGAACAGTCGGCCCATGGCACGGACATCCCGCTGGTTCGCAGCCGTCAGGAAACGTTCAACGGAGAGCTGCGCCCCGATCTGCCCGCCGGGAGGTCCCTCCATGACGACCGTCGTGCAGGCCGTCGGCATGGCAAACATGAGTGCGACGAGGGCAAACTTCCTCAGTCCAGTCATCGGGATTCCCTCAGTAGTCCATCGTACCGCCGCTCGAATCTCTCCAATTCACCTTCACAGTGAAAGCTTTTTCGCCGCCCCTGTGCCCGGAGTCGAGCCCAAGCAAAGTCGATTCGGGTGTGCGTCATGCTTCGACCCCGATCGCGTGGTCCACCGGCGCGAGCTGCGCCGGCGGGACCACATCGAACTCCAGTGCCGACCCATCCTCCCGAACGCGGACGTGAACCGTCGTTCCTTCTGCGATTTCTTCGTCCAGCAGGAGCATCGCAAGCGGGTCCTGGAGTGCACGCTGGGTCGCTCGCTTGAGCGGACGCGCGCCGAAGACCGGGTCGAATCCGGCCTCGGCCAGGAAGGCTTTGGCCTCGTCCGACACGTCGAGTACAACGCCCACGTCGCCGGCTAGTTTCACCACTCGGGTGAGTTGGATGTCTACGATACGGCGGAGCTCGTAGCGCGCGAGCGGGCGGAACACGACGATGTCATCCACCCGGTTCAGGAATTCAGGTCGGAAGTGATGGTGCAGCTGACCCCGAACCCGACCCTCGACCTGGTCCCACGCGCCCTCCTGACCAGCCTCCAGGATATCCTGGCTCCCGATATTGGACGTCATGAGCACAATCACGTTTCGGAAGTCCACGGTGCGCCCCTGCGCATCCGTAAGTCGACCGTCGTCCAGGATCTGCAGGAGAACGTTGAAGACCTCAGGGTGCGCTTTTTCAATCTCATCGAACAGCACAACGGCATGCGGCCTGCGCCGCACCGCCTCTGTCAGCTGTCCGCCCTCGTCATAGCCGACGTAACCGGGAGGGGCACCGATGAGCCGCGCGACCGCGTGCTTTTCCATGTATTCGGACATGTCAATCCGCACGAGTGCGCGTTCATCGTCGAAGATGAACTCCGCGAGCGCTTTGGCCGTCTCGGTCTTCCCCACCCCGGTGGGGCCGAGGAAGATGAACGAGCCAACCGGTCGATTCGGGTCCTGCAGGCCGGCGCGCGAGCGCCGAACAGCATTGGAAACCGCGACAATCGCCTCGTTCTGGCCAATGACACGCTCCCCGAGGTGTTCCTCGAGTTGCGTGAGGCGCTGACGCTCGGATTCCAGCAAACGTGTCACCGGTATCCCTGTCCACTCGCCTACGACAGCAGCGATGTCGTCCGGCTCAACTTCCTCCTTCAGATACTTGTGCTCCTTCTGGAGCTCGGCCAGCCGTCCGGTTGCCTTCCCGATCGACTCTTCTGCCTGAGGAATCTCCCCGTAGTTGATTTCCGCAGCACGGTTGAGATCACCGGTCCGCGTGGCCCGGTCGGCTTCGCCTCTGAGCTCCTCCACGTTCGTCCGCAGGGTCTGAATCTCCTCGATGACGTCCTTCTTGGCTTGCCACCGAGCTTTCATGCCCTGGCTTTTCTCACGGAGTTCGGAAAGCTCGACTTCGATCGCCTTCTTTCGTTCACCGGCGGCCCCCTCCGACTCGTTCTGCAGGGCCTGCCGCTCGATCTCGAGCTGAATGATCCGGCGCTCGACTTCATCGATCTCCTGGGGCAGCGAGTCGATCTCGATGCGTAGCCGACTCGAGGCCTCGTCGATCAGGTCGATCGCCTTGTCCGGCAGGAACCGTCCGCCGATGTAGCGATCCGACAACTTCGCCGCCGCGATGATCGCGTCGTCCGTAATGCGCACCCCGTGGTGGACTTCGTAACGTTCCTTGAGCCCACGCAGAATTGCGACCGCATCCTCGACCGAGGGCGGTGCAACGAAGATGGGCTGGAAACGACGCTCGAGCGCCGGGTCCTTCTCGACGTGCTTCCGGTACTCGTCCAGCGTTGTCGCGCCGACCATGCGCAGCTCGCCTCGCGCGAGCGCGGGCTTGAGCATGTTGCCAGCGTCCACGGCGCCCTCACCACCACCGGCGCCGACCACTGTGTGCATCTCGTCGAGGAAGACCACATAGCGACCATCGGCTTCCGTGATCTCCTTGAGAACGGCCTTGAGCCGCTCTTCGAACTCCCCGCGGTACTTGGCGCCCGCGAGCATCGACCCGATGTCCAGCTCGAGCAGCTTCTTGTCGGCCAGAGAGGTCGGCACGTCGCCTTCGACCATGCGCTGAGCGAGACCTTCGACGATGGCGGTCTTCCCCACACCAGGCTCACCGATCAGTACCGGATTGTTCTTCGTACGTCGGGCCAGGACCTTGATAACACGGCGGATCTCTTCGTCTCGTCCGATGACCGGATCGAGCTTCCCGCGCCTTGCCTGCTCAGTCAGATCCCGAGAGAAACGGGCGAGCGCACGGAAGCTGTCCTCCGGGGTGTCATCGGTGACCCGATGAGAACCTCGCACTGACTCGAGCGCCTCGCGCACTGCCGCGAGGGTGGCCCCAGTATCTCTCAGAATCTGGCCGGCGTCGTTTTTCTCGCCAGTGAGACCGAGAAGAAGGTGCTCGGTCGAGATGAACTCGTCCCCGAGTTCCTGGGAGACGTCGGCCGAATAGTCGAATGCCTTGCGCAGGTCGCGTGACAACTGTGCATCCGATCCACCCTCGACACGGGCCATGGCGTCCAGCGCCTCGATAGCCCGAGAACGGACCAGGTCGACCTGCACTTCGAGCTTCTGGAGAATGGGGACGACGATCCCCTCGGACTGGTTCAAGAGAGCGTGCAGAAGGTGAACCCCGTGGATCTCCGGGTTCCCGCGGCGGCGTGCCTCAGC
>JAKMDG010000282.1 GCA_022428035.1 Longimicrobiales bacterium | reverse complement strand
CAGCTCAAGCATGCGGGCGCGCGCCTCGTCGGCTATGGCTTCGGCTCGGTCTTCGGCTATTTGTCGCGCTGCTTGCACCTGTCCGCTGAGCAGTTCGCCTAGGGGTACATCGAGCGCGGCCCACTGGGCGCTGTCGACGGGCTGCAGCCGATCGGATAGATCACCCAACTGCACGGCTGCTCCCTGCAGGTCGACGACTACGCGCACGGGCGTGGGGGGGAGGAAGCGGTCGGCGCGCCAATGGGCGTCTAGCGTAGACTCGGCGACAAAGAGCGCCTCGAGCAAGAGGCCGGGCGTGCGGCCTTCCATGCGGGCGATGCTCGCGTTGCCGGGGGCTCCTTCAATAAGGCCGTCGAGCACGTCGCGCACCATGGGATGATCCCAGCTGAGAAAGGCCCGCTCCGGATGGCGCAGGGCGACGTCGCGGTCAAAGGTGACGCCCATCTCCTCGCCCACAAAGCCGGGGAAGGGAAGGTGATATTCCAAACCTGCGCGCACGGCGTAGCTGCGCGCGCCGATTTTTTCTGTATCGAGCCCGCCGCGTCCAAAGGCGTCGAGCATAAAGGTTTCGAGCGCGGGGCCGGCTTCGCGTTGGCCAATCTCGCGCTGGAGCTGGGCAGCGGTCTCGGCGTCAAATGAGTTGAGCTCTATCAGGCGATCGCGCCCGTGCGCCAGTTCGTCGATGAGCTCGTCGTTGTAAGCGCGACCGCGTTGGACCAGCGCGTCTATTGGCCCGTCGTCTTCAGCGAGCAGGGCCGCCTCCAACTCGTCGGCAAACCGACTTTCGAGCGCGGGGGCGCCGTGCCAGGGCTGCGAAAGGATGCCGAGCGCTTCGGCGTACCAGCGCTGTAGGCGCTCCTGTGGGGTGTGGGCCGCTGCGGCTGTATGCAAAAAGACTTCAAAGCCCTGGCCGATGCGGTCGACGCGTCCGATGGCCTGCTCAAGGCGGTCGGCGCTGGGGGGCAGATCAAATAGCACGAGATGGCGGGCGACCTGAAAGTTGCGCCCCTCTGCGCCGATGGGCGAGCTGATGGCCAGCTGGGGGCCCTCCTCGTCGAGAAACCAGGCGGCCTGTCGGTCTCGTTCGATGGAACCCATGCCCTCGTGAAAACGCGCTATGCGCGACTGCGGCATACCCAACGCGTTGGCTAGCCCTTCGACGCGCGTGCGATCGCTGCAGAGCACGAGAAACTTCTCGTCGGAATGATCTTGGAGCAGCTGCTGGAGCCACGGTATGCGGGCGTCGCCCTGCGCCAGCGAAGGGGCTCCATCGGATGCGCTCTGCGCGGCGATAAATGCCTCGCGCTCTGCGCTGGCTGCGCCGTCGGGCAGGATTTCGTGGCAGTGCGTGCGGCGCGGAAAGCCGGGAATGCGGGCCCGCGTGTTGCGAAAGGCGACGCGACCCAGTCCGTGCAGATCGAGCAGCCGGTCGAGCAGCTGCTGGCGGTGAGTCCGGTCGAGGTCGTTTAGGGCGTCTGGGTCGGTGCCCAGTCGGTCCCCTAAGAGGGCTATCGAAGCCTCGTCCAAGGGCTGGTCGTTTGCGAGCGTTTCGGCGACCTCGGCGAGGGCGCGGTAGTGCGCCATCTCTCCCGCGTAGGCGTCGTAGTCGTGGAAGCGCGCCGGGTCGAGCAGCGCGAGGCGATCGAAGTGGGCGCGCTCACCGTCTCGCGTGGGCGTGGCGCTCAGGAGCACGAGGTGATCGGTCCCTTCGGCCAGCTGCGCCGCTAGGGCAAAGTCGCCGCTGTCCGGCTGCAGGTGGTGCGCTTCGTCGATCAGGACGATATCCCACGCGGTCTCTGTGAAAGCCTGGCCGACCTCGATGCCGAGTGGACATACAAAGAGCTGGGCGTCGAGCAGCTGCTCGGGGAGGTCTTCGCTCTCGACGTCAATGGTCCCCTCTTCGTAGGTGTCCGATCCCATGACGCGCAGCACGAGGTTAAAGCGCAGATAGGCCTCGGCCAGCCACTGGTGGACCAGCGCCGGCGGAACGAGTATGAGGGCGTTCTCGACGCGGCCCGTCAGCAGCATGCGGTGCAAGATGAGCAGTGCCTCGATGGTCTTACCCAGGCCGACTTCGTCGGAAAGAAGTACGCGCACGCGCGATCGCTGACAGGCGTGGTAGGCGATGGACAGCTGATGGTCAAAGAGGCGGATGCGCCCCCCAAAGAGGCCGCGCATCGGAGAAGCGAGCAGCTGGTGGCGCATCTGCAGGGCGCTGTGACGCAGATCGAACGAGGCGGGTGGATCGATCTGCAGGCTCTGCAGGCGATTTTCCGGCGTTGAAGCGTCGAGTGCGGCGTGCAGGTGCGTCTCGTGCAGGCGCTGTCCGTCGCCGCAGTAGACGAGGAGCCCGTCCACTTCTTCGACGGCTTCTATAGTAAAGGATAGGCCCTCTTCGTCTCGCACGGGCTGGCCGACGCTTAGCTGCACGCGCGAGAGG
>JAKMDG010000249.1 GCA_022428035.1 Longimicrobiales bacterium | reverse complement strand
GACCCGAGGCAATCAGCCGCTCGAACGTGCTGACTGTGAAGACGATTCCGGACTGCCCCCGAATCCGTCTCAGTTCGTCCTTGATCCTGTCCGCACCCCACCCGAGCTCACCCAGCTCGGCGGCCTTGAGCGTTATCAAGCCCTGGAGCAGTGAGGCACCCAGGGAGTCGACGACTCGGATCGGGACATCCTCTACCCGACCCGCCGCCACCTCCGCAGCCCCGACAGTGCCGCTCAACGTGGATCCGACGAACACCCCCACAACCTCCTCACCCTCTTCACCCGCCGACCGGAACGTCTCCAGGAACTCAGCGGGCGCGGGCTGACTCGTGGTCGGAAGGGTCTCGTCCATCCGAAG
Organism: Longimicrobiales bacterium; assembly: GCA_022428035.1. Taxonomy (GTDB): domain Bacteria; phylum Gemmatimonadota; class Gemmatimonadetes; order Longimicrobiales; family Gaopeijiaceae; genus UBA2589. The sequence goes on along the minus strand of JAKMDG010000249.1, from coordinate 5,258 downwards.
TCGTTCGTGGAATTCGGTCGCAGACAGGTCGATGCCATCTCGCCACATCTGCTCACCCTGCACCAGGGACATCGGGATGACATGAATTCCGTGCGCGCGGACGACCTCCTCCGAAAGGTCACACGCGGAGTCGGTCACAATCGTCACCGGCCGGCGCGCCAGCTGAATGTGCCCGCCCGACGAGCCAATCGTCGCGTGCTGCACCTGCATGTCCTCGGCCTTGTGGGTGACAAGATCACCGACAGACCGCAGGTAGGCGAACACGTCCTCGGGCTCATCGGTGTGCACATGCACCTTCAGTACGTCCGCGGATCGGATCACGATCAGTGAATCTCCGAACTCGCGGAGCACGTCGCGCGCCTCGAGTTGAGTCGGCAGTGAGTCGCCACGAGCGAGCGCCTCGGTGCAGAAGCGGTACTGCTCCTCCGACTCCGGATACTCGGTCAATGCCACGGCAGAGAGCCCCTGGCTCTCGTGCTTCTCGGCGTCGACGGCGACGGTCACACCCTCGAGGAACATCAGAACACCTTCGAGCATGCTGACGAAGCCCTTGGCGCCCGCGTCGACCACGCCGGCCTTCTTGAGAACCGCAAGCTGCTCGGGCGTCCGAGAAAGCGACACCCGCGCTTCTTCGACAACCTCGACCACGAGGGTCACGAAATCGTCAGCTTCGGACTCGCGAGCGGCCACTGCCGTGTCGCGCATGACGGTGAGGATCGTGCCCTCGACCGGATTCTCCAGGGACGAGTACAACCGCTCGACCCCTGCTCCGAGGGCTGCACCGAACTCGCTGGTCGTGATCCGCGTCTGACCCTCCACGCTGTCGGCAAACCCGAGCAGAAAGTGCGAGAGCATCATCCCGACATTACCACGCGCACCAAGCACCGCTCCTTCCGCCGCCTCGCTCGCGACACCGGAGACAGAACGAAGCTTACTCCCACGGAGATGGTCGCCGATCGCGCGGACCGTCAGGGCCAGGTTCGTACCCGTATCGCCATCCGGAACCGGGAAGACATTGATCCTGTTCAGCTCCGCGCGCTGGTGCTCTGCGTACTGGCAAGCAGCGATCAGCGAGCGCCGAAGGCGCGGACCGTCCACATAAGCGATCTGGGGCGAGCTCAGACTGGACTCCTGGTTGAACACTCGGAGGAGGCTCAATGACCGTGCCCTCCAGCCGAGAATCTACGAAAGCGAACGAGCCACGGCACCCGAACAACCGAAGAGCGCCGGCCTGCGGCACTCATTCCCGCCGAACTGGCCCACCGTCGCGGCCTTCTTCCACTGCGATGCGATGGCACCCACACCTCCGTCACGCTCGGCTGCAACCGATTCCTCGATCAGGCCGGGCGTGTTCGCACTGGCGAACGTGACACAGCAACGGTTTTGAACTCGTAGGTTGTCTTATGAGTACTTAACATCTCACGCCGTACCGCGATCCAACCCTCGTCATGAGCAACGCAGAGCACACATCCGGATTTGGCCAGTTCTTGGCCGAGATGCGCCGCCGACACGTCGGGCGGTTCGCATTCGGATATGCAGCGGCCGCCTTCGTGATCCTCCAGCTCGCGGAGATCGTCTTTCCGGCCTTTGGGATCGGTGAGGGTGGACTGCGCCTCCTGGTCGTTGGAACCGGCCTGGGCTTCCCGCCATCGCTGGTACTGGCATGGATGTACGACCTGACCAGCGACGGCATCCAGAGAACCGACGGAGTGGTCGTCAGTCCGCTCCTGCCTCGACTCGCGCTCGGTGCTCTCCTTGTCGCTACGATCGGCGTGACGGGGGCACTCGGACTCTACCTCGAGCGACAGGGCGTGTTCGAATCAACCTCGGCCCAACTCGACTCCGTGCTCCCGGAGGTTCAGCTCGCATCATACGACCCGAGCGAGCCCATCCGATCAATTGCGGTCCTTCCGCTCGACGACTACTCCGAGGCCGGAGACCAGGCCTACTTCACCTCGAGCATGCACGAGGAGCTGATTGCAAAGCTCAGCATGGTCCAGGGCGTGCGCGTCGTGTCACGTACGAGCGTCGCACAGTTTGCTGGCACCACGATCACGATGCCGGAAATCAGCCGGATGCTCGACGCGGACGTGATCGTCGAGGGTTCCGTCACGCGCAGCGCGGACCGGACCCGAGTCACCCTTCAGCTGATCCACGCGCCCAGCGATACGCACATCGAAACCCTGCAGTGGGATCGCGATGATGTCGGCGACGTGCTGACATTTCAGACCGAGATCGCCCTCGATGTGGTGAAAGAAGTCTCCGAGCAGTACGACGAGTCCGCCTTCGCGCAGGTGGCCAGTAACGTCCAGCCTGAGGCCCAGGACGCGTACATCCGCGGAAGGTACGAGTTCGAGCAGGGCACCCAGGAGAGTCTCCGGACGGCGGCCGAGTACTTCGAGGACGCGCTCGACATCGATCCGGACTTCGCACCTGCCATGGCCGGGATGGCGGGCGCCCGATTCATGATTCAGCTCGAAGAGGACGACGTCTCGACTGACGAAGTGGTCAGCGCCCACGAAGTCGCCCTCGAAGCCTTACGCATCGACTCCGCGTCGACCGAGGCACGAGAAGTCCTCTCGCTCATCGAACAGTCGATGCCGGGGCTGATCGGTGATGCTCCGATGATCTCTGCGCCTGCGTCGGTAGAGCGGAAGGTCCACGTCGTCAGTATGAATGCGGGGCAGGACACGATCGTCTTCGAGACGCCCACATTCGACTCAGCATGGGTCTCCGCCCAGACAGGACTCGGAGTCCGGATCGCGGACCGAATGCGACTCCGCACGACCCCTCGCGACGCAAATCCCACGGATCGCGCCTACTTCGAGGCGCGTCAGCTGGCTTCTGCGGGACGATACCCGGAGGCCATTGGACGCCTCGAGCAGGTCGTGAGCGAGGTACCGGAGATGAGTCCAGCGTGGGAACTACTGGCTCGTATCTACGTCTCGACCGGTGAGCTGCGGGACGGCGTCGAGGCCCTCGATGCGTGGCGTGAGTCGGGTGCACAGGGCGCTCCCTCACGGTCCGAGCTGGAGGATCTGGTCGACCTGATGCGTGAGGACGCGGAAGAAGGCTACTGGACGTGGCACCTCGACCGGCTCGAACAGCGTGTGGCCGACGGTGAGCACGTGGCCCTGATGGAGTTCGCGACAGCCTACGCGGGCATGGGCGACGACGACGAGGCGATCGAACATCTGATCGAGGCGATCACGGAGGGGGAACCTGGTGTCCTCGCACTTCGGTCGGATCCGGTGTGGGATGGCCTGCGGCGTGATCCACGGGTCCAGGAACTGGGCCGCCAGTCACGTTTCATGCGCTTCCCGGGGAGCCGAAGAGCGCCAGGCCGCTAGACAGGCTCAGCTGCGCTCGATCGCTTCGAATACCCCCGTCTCGCGATTCTTCTTCACGTTGTCCCACGGAAATACGCATCCGTTCATGATGACGTAGACGCCGGGCGGCAACACCTGAACCGCGGTCAGCGCGCCACCCAGATTGAACAGGCCGTCAGACGATCCGAAGGCGATCGGGATCATGGCGCCGGTCAGCACAATGGTCTTGCCCGAGACCCGTTCAGCGAGCACGCGTGCCGTCTCGACCATCGTATCGGTGCCGTGCGTGATGACGATGTACGGCTCGGGCACGTCGCGGCAGCTCTGAGTGATCACAGCCCGATCGGCCTCGGTCATCTCGAGCGAGTCGACCATCATCAGCGTTCGGACCCGAACGTCGACCCTCGACCGCGCCATGGCGAGCATGTCCGGAATGTGCGTGTCCCGAAAGTCGAGCGTGCCGCGAATCTCGTCGTAATCCTTGTCGAACGTGCCTCCGGTCACGAAGAGGTGGACAGCACCGTTCACCGGCTGCCCCGCGACAGGTTCAGAACCGCCCCGCGGCTCTCTCTTTTCCAGGCAGAATTTCCAGGCACGTAGTCCACCATCCGGTGAGGATCGTCTCGACGAATTCCTCGGGAAGGTCTTCGACTCGCATCTCTCTGGCCAGAGCTTCGTGATCGTAGCGAACCGGGACGAAGTCCACGGCGAGTTCGCCGTCTACGAGCTCCAGCATGGCGTACCAGACTTCGGTTCTTCCATCGTTCGCCGGTCGCCCGAGGGCTCCGACGTTCACGTAGGCCCGTTGGTCCGCCCAGCGACGCATCCAGTGGACGCCCGTGTGGGTGCCGACGATCACGTCCGAATCGAAGTCCCGAGCCAGCTTGTCGAGGAAGTGAGTCGGTGTGGTGGACTCCCAGAGAAACTCGTTCGTCTGGCGCGGACTCCCGTGACATGCGAGCACATCCAGCGCGCCAATCCGAAACCGGATCTCCTCAGGAAAGGTCGCCATCCAGCTGCGGTTCTCCTCCGAGGTGTTCTGAAACGTGTACTGGTAGGAGAGGCGTGCGTAGTGATTGTCCCGGGGATCCGTATACCCGCATTGGCAGTCATCCAGACCACGAGCAATCGAGTCGTCGTAGTTGCCGCGAACCACGCTGACCCCATGCTCCCGAAGAAGCGGGAAGACCTTGTCGGGATTGGGACCGAAGGCTCCGAGATCACCCAGACAGATCGCGGCCTCGGCTCCACGACTGCGCGCGTCGTCGATGGCAGCTCCGAGCGCGAGGTGATTCGAGTAGACGCCACCGAACGCGGCCACTTTTGCATACGTGCCTCCCGCCTCGACTCCGATCATCGTCGACAATCCACCGTTACGCCGGATCGGCCGCGAAGCCGGGCATATTCGAACAGATCGCCCCGTTGACCCAGCAGGTATAGCACGCCTGTTCCGCAAGGACGGCGGGCCTGGCCGCCGCCTCTTCCAGCGTGTGCGCAAGCCGTCCGGAGTCATAGTCGAGCAGAATCGGGCACGCCCACACACCCGACGCCGTCACGAGACGGGCACTCGAGCACAGGAGGAGTTCCGCCGGGTACTCCGCCATCATGTCATGGGTCACCCGTTCGAACTCGTCGTAGCCGCGATCACGTGAGGCCTCGGCACCGATGCGTAGCGGAGGCAGGATCTTCAGACGCGGGCGGTCGTACCCAACCTCCCCGAGGACGTCCCGGAACGCCGCGAGGATGCCGTCGGTCTCGACCTCGGACCACGTCTGCATGGTGGTGATGATCGGCAGAAAACCGGCTGCGGCGAGGCGTCCGACAGCCCCAATCGCACGGTCGAACGAACCATCTCCGCGAATCGCGTCGTTCATCTCCGCCGTGACCCCGTCGATGCTCACCCGCATCTCGAGCGTGTACGGGGACGCC
>JAKMDG010000237.1 GCA_022428035.1 Longimicrobiales bacterium | reverse complement strand
GTACGGCGCTCGCGGTGCCGGGTCAGGGCATCTTTCGGGGAACCGGTTCGGTTGTGAACCTCGGTGATGCAGGGGTTCGCGACAGGGTTCTCGTGCCCGACATGGTCCAGGCGATCGGCTTCCAGCGTTCGTTCCAGCTGGGTGGGTCGTACCCGAACTCGACAATGGGCACGGCAGCGCTGATGAAGCAGACGCTCATGGACGCTGCCTGGTACATCCGTGCGTGGGATGCCTACGAATCGAGCGGGCGGGCCTCTCTTCCTCCGGAAACGAGCGAGGCTCTCGGCGCGCTCGAACCCGTTGTTCAGGGTGGGCAGCCGGTCGTCTTCGAGACCAGCAGTGAAGAGGAGTACCTCCGCGCATATGCCATCGCTGCCGAGTTCGGTGTTGAGGCGTGGTATCGTGGGAGTGGTCAGGAGTACCGGATCATCGACGTGCTGGAAGGGCGTACCGAGCCCCTCGTGATCCCTCTCGCCTTCCCGGACGCACCAGACGTGGCAGATCCAGAAGCGGCGCTCAACGCGACGCTCGCGGACCTGCGACACTGGTACCTTGCGCCCACCAGCCCGGCTCAGCTCGCCGGAGCGGGTGTGCCGTTTGCCATCACCGCCGACGGGTTGTCGTCGATTGGCGACTTCCTTCCAAATCTTCGCACCGCGGTCGCGCGAGGTCTGTCAGCCGATGACGCGCTCGCCGCGCTGACTACGACGCCGGCGCAGTGGCTCGGGCTATCGCGGAGCCACGGTACGATCGCCGAAGGCAAGATTGCGAATCTCGTCGTTTCCGAGGGCGACCTGTTCACCGAAGAAGCCGAGGTGCGGGACGTCTGGGTTCAGGGCCGCGTCTACGGCGTGACCCGGCCAGCCCAGATCGATCCACGAGGAACGTGGCGAATCGGCTCGAGCGACGAGTGGGGTTTCGATGCTGTCCTCACGCTCGAAGGTCCGCTCAATCGCCTCAATGGCTCGATCGAGGTCCCGGAAGGCCAGATCGATCTGGCATCGGCGACCGTGGTCACGGAGACGGGCCGACTCGAGGTGCGCTTCGACACCGAGACGCTAGGCTACGAGGGCTTCGCCCTGCTGGCCGGCTCGGTCCGGGGTGACGAGTTCTTTGGTTGGACCGCGCTGCCGAATGGAGCGGATCCGACCTTCAGTGGCTCACGGACGGAGGCGTACGATGGTCCGGAGCGTGGAGCCGTCGCGATGAACGTGCCCGAGCTGGATCTGCCATTCATCCGTCCGATGATGGAGTACGGTGTCAGCTCGATTCCTGAGCAGCCGAGTGCGGTCATTGTCCGCAACGCGACGGTGTGGACGCAGGGGCCTCAGGGCCGAATGGAGAACGCCGACCTGTTGATCCGTAACGGGCTCGTGGCCGAGGTCGGGATGAACCTCAGCGCGCCCAGCGGCGCGGTGGAGATCGACGGTACAGGCAAGCACGTGACGCCCGGACTCATCGATCCGCATATCCACTCCGGTGTGAGCTCGGTCAACGAGTCGGGCTTCGCGATTGTCCCGGAGGTCCAGATGGGCGATGTGATCACGCATAACAACATCTGGATGTATCGGCAGCTGGCTGGTGGTCTCACGACCGCAATGATCAAGCACGGTTCTGCGAACCCGATCGGTGGCGAGAACGTTATCGTCAAGATGCGCTGGGGTGCGCTGCCCGATGAAATCAAGATGGACACCGAGACGCGCACGGTAAAATTCGCGCTTGGTGAGAACCCGAAGCGGCGGCAGAACCGGTATCCGGACACCCGCATGGGGACGCAGGAGATCATCCGCGACCATTTCCTCGCTGCTCGCGACTATGAGCGGGATTGGCAGCGTTGGGAAGAGAGCCAGGAGGGGATTCCGCCGCGCCGCGACCTGCGGATGGAGGCGATCCTCGACATCCTGAGTCAGGAGTTGCTCATCTCGTCGCACGGTTACCGCGCCGACGAGTTCCTGGCGCTCGTGCGGCTGGCCGAAGAGTTCGGTTTCCGTGTCCAGACGCTGCAGCACGGCATCGAAGCCTACAAGATCGCGCCAGAACTGGCTCAGTCGGGCGTTGCCGCTGTGGTGTGGAGCGACTGGGGCGCCTTCAAGATGGAGGCGTATGACGCCACGGTGTACAATGCGCGGATCCTGATGGAGGCGGGTGTGACCACCTCGCTGCATTCCGACAACCAGGAGATTGCGTCACGTATGAACTGGGAAGCCGGCAAGCTGCTCCGTACCGGGCTGACCGAGGAGCAGGCTTTGTCCACGGTGACAATTCAATCGGCGAGAGCCATTGCGATCGATGACCGTGTCGGCTCGCTGGAGGCTGGAAAAGACGGCGATTTCGTGGTTTGGAACGGGAATCCTCTGTCGCAGTTCACACGCCCCGACCAGACGTGGCTGGATGGGCGTCGCTACTTCTCTCTCGAAGAAGACGCGGTACTTCGTGAGCAGATCCAGGAAGAACGAAACCGTCTGATCCAGGCGGTTCTCGCGACACAGAACGGAAACGGCAACGATCGCCGCGCAGGGGGAGAGTAATCATGATCAAGATCAAGAATGCCATGACGGTGGTCGCTGCTGCGGCCATTCTCGCGCCCTTGGGGCTCGATGCGCAGGTGAGGATGACGGTGCCCCCTCAGGCGCAGGCGACCGCGATTCAGGGCGCGACGATCCATACGGTGACCAACGGCGTCATCGAGAACGGAACGATCATCTTCAACGACGGAGTGATCACCGCGATCGGTGCCAACCTGGAGATCCCGTCCGGGGCGCGGGTCGTCGATGGGTCCGGTAAGCACATCTACCCGGGCCTGATCGACGCCTACAGCACCGTCGGTATCAGCGAGATCGGTGCAGTCGGTGTGTCGAGCGACGTGAACGAGCTGGGGGACTTCAACCCGAACGTTCGTGCGGACGTCGCTGTGAACGCCGAGAGTCGGCACATCGGAACGTCCCGCTCTGCAGGCGTGCTCGTCGCCTTCAGTACACCGGGTGGTGGACTCATCTCCGGCATGTCTTCCGCACTCAGCCTCGAGGGATGGAGCTGGGAGGAGATGTCCATGGAGTCTGCGGCGGCCCTGAACGTGAACTGGCCGAACCCGAACCCCCGTCGCTTTCGTGGCTTCGGTGGGTTTGGTGGCCCGCAGGAGGATCCGCCGTCGTACGAGGAGCAGGTGCAGTCACTGAAGAGCTTCTTCGGCGAGGCTCGAGCGTATCGGGATGCAGCCGCCGCCGGCGAGGAGCTCCGAACCGATTCCCGCTACGCAGCCATGATTCCGGTGTTTGACCGCGAGATCCCGGTCATGGTTGCGGCAGATGGCGCTGCACAAATC
>JAKMDG010000236.1 GCA_022428035.1 Longimicrobiales bacterium | reverse complement strand
GTTGAGGAGGCGCTGGCCCTCGTCGAGCGCAAAAGAGCTGAAGGCTAGAGCTCTGGCCCTGCGTACCCCGTGAGCTCGACGTACCCTCGGCCGGTGACATCCCGGCCACCCTCGCCGGATCCGGAGACGCGGACTGAACCCTCCCAGTATCGGAAGGCCACCCGCAACTCCTGATCGCGAACAGCAGGTACCACGGTCAGGTCCCAACCCCGCGCAGGCACCCGGATTCTCCAGCCGGACGGATACGCGGCCCCGTCCACTGGTGAAGCCCATGTGCCGGTGGGTTCGACCGAAACATCACCACCCCACTCGAGCGGCACTCGACGCCCGTTCGGGTCAATGAGCACACCGTCACTCAACGGATCTGGTGTGCCGTCATCCAGGCGCAGCTGGTATACCATCACCTCCCAGCCGTCGTCGAGCTGGAGCGCGAACCAGTCCCAGCCGACCTGCCCGTCGGACAATGCTGAGGTCGACCACTCGCGATCCAGCCACGCCAGCCCGGACACGGCAAGCGTATCTCCATCGATCACGACCCGGCCCTCCGTGGGCATCCGAGTGTGCGCATAGTAGTAGGACGCGTTACCCGGTTCACTTCCCTTCTGACTCAGGCCGGACTCTCCCTGGAGTACGTAGGGCTTACCCGAGTCGAGTGTGAGGTCGAGGTCGATGCCATCGCCGTCGGCAATCAGACGCATCGGAAAGACCTCGTCGTCGGACACGCCCTCCAGCCGCCAGTCTTCGAGCCACACCTCGAACGGCTCACTGACAGAGCCTGCCAACCCACCACCGCCCCGAGCAAAGAGTTCGAAAGCCCGGAAGTCCTTGTTGGTGACGTCGGTCAGAGCGAAATGCCCCATGTACGCCTGATTCGTAGACCAGGCAGAGGGTCCGCCGGGGTCCGTCGGTGACAGGGAGCTGCGAAAGATCGTGTACTGGAAGCCGAGTTCACGCCCATCCTCCGCGTCGAGGTTCCCCGTCACGTACCACCACTCCGTCCGGAATTCGTCGTGCGGGCCATGGTCTTCCGGGAAACTGAAGTCACGGATCTCGGTGGCACGCGCATACCCGACGGTGTCGGCTCCGCCGAGTGTCTCCACCAGGGAAAGAAACGTCTCACCCTCGTCCGTAGCCTCCGCCGATGACGACGGCGAACAGCCGGTTATCAAACCCACAACGGAGAACAGCGCCAGCCACGCATGCCCGCGTTGACATCCCCTCGGGCCGTTGGATCTGATCATCACTCCCCCCTCAGCGCGAGCGCCGGTGGTGTGCGCGACATCCGCCACGCCGGATACAGACCCGCCAGCAGCGCACCGACGACCGCCAGAGTGACCGCCTGACCGATGACCTCGGGACCGAACTGCATGTTCAACGTCCAGCCGAACGACCGCTTGTTGACCACGTAGATCATGACAACCGAGAGAATCAGGCCCATCGGCACGGCGAGTACCCCCGCGGCCAGGCCGATCAACCCGGTCTGGGTCACGACAAGGCGTCCGAGCTGACCGGGGGTGAGCCCTGTTGCCCGGAGAAGTCCAAGTTCGCGTGCACGCTCAAGCTGCAGCGCTGCCAGCGCACTGAGCACGCCGACGAAAGCGACGATAAACGCGAGAAGGCGCAGCACAGCCGTGACCCGGAACGTCCGATCAAACACCTCAAGTGACGCTGAGCGCAGATTATCGTTGGTGCGCGCCACCACCGTCCGCCCATCGCTCACGCCCGTAAGCAACTCCTCTACAACACGATCCGAGTCCGCTCCATCCGTGAGGAAGAGGCCAAGCGATGTGATCCCGGGGTCATCGAAGTACTGGTCGTACAGTACCCGGCCCATGATGACGGTGCCCTGCTCCGACCCGTAGTCGTAAAAGACCCCGAGAATGGGAGCCTCGACCGCACCGGATGACGCGGTCAACTCGACGACGTCACCGACACCGACATCCCTCCGGTACGCGTACGGCTCCGAGACAATGACCCCCGCGCCGGTGCGGAATCCGATCATGGCTTCGTCGCCTTGCCCTTCTAAGAAGTCAAAGGAGCGCTCTCCCCGTGGATCAAGCTCGAGAGCGACCAACCGAAAGGCATCATCTCCCCGAACGAGGTCAAAGCCACGGTAGGTGCTATAGCCTGCGACCTCAGGATGAGCCACGAAGTCATCCACCAGGTCCGGCCAGAGCGTCCCCGCCGCCCGTGACTCGGTCGGTCCGGGGAGTGACACGTAGATGTCAGCCTGCAGTGTCCCATCGAGCCACTGGGTCAGTGTCCCTCGGAAGCTTTGAATCATGACGCCGAGTCCAACCGTCACCGAGACAGCTACGACCAGGGCGGCTACCGCCGGAGCGGTCCGGCTCAGGCTGTTGCCTACCCCTCGGGCAGCCATGACCCCGAGGGTCCCACCGGTCGCCCGCACGAGCGGGCCCGCGAGTCGCACAAGGAATAGCGTCCCCGCCGGTGTAATCAGTGCCAGCCCAGTGATCACGAAGAACAAGGCCGTGAAGCTGACCAGGAGGCTGCGCGTCGGGATCAGGAGTACGGCCGCACCAATGGCGCACATGGCGGTCCCCGCCATCGCTGCGAGCGGCACCAGTCGACGGGCCTGGGCCTCCACCTCGGAGCGCAGCGACGACATCCGCGGGTTCGCGCCAGAGGCCTCCAGTGCCGGGGGCAACGCAGCCAGCACGGTCGCGCCGAGACCGAGTACTACCGCCTTGGCAAAGAGATGGGGTTCCAGCGTGACGCGTTCGACGGCCACAGAGAAGTAGAGATCATTGATGGTCGCAGCCACCATTCCGACCAGCCCCTGAGCCAGTACAAAGCCGAGCGCGACGCCCAGGACCGCACCCGCCGCACCAATCCAGACAGCCTCCGTGAGGATCATTCGAATGACCTCCTGACGGGTCACGCCAAGCGCGCGCAGCCGACCGAGAATGGCTCTGCGCTGCACCACCGAGAAGGTGGCCGAGTTGTAGATCAGAAACATTCCGAAGATCAGCGCGAGCAGACTGAGTGCGGTGAGGTTCACATCGAACGCCGCAATCATTCCACTCATCGTCTCGGTGCGCGTGCCCGCAGCCTGGAGTGTGACGCCAGCAGGGAGCGCAGCGCGGATCTCCTCAACCCGCGCTGAGGAGGTGACCCCCACCGCCTCGTCCTCGAGACGCAGGTCGATTCGGCTCACGAGTCCGGTCAGGCGCAGCACCTCCTGAGCGCCCGCGATGTCCATCAGCAGTACATCCGACAGACCCGAACTGGTCAGCTCGTCACCCGAGTCGACCAGACCCACCACCGGTAGTTCCCATGCTTGCCCTTCGACGAGTACGGAGAGTGTGTCGCCCTCATCTACTCCGGCGGTACCGGCGAGCGCGCTCCCGAGAATCACTCCAACCCGAGTCGTCAGAATCCGGGACACGTCGAACCCCGATGCGCCCCCCGCTACGTAGGGTCGAAAGGGTCCCTCAGAGAACGGATCCACGCCGAGAATGCGGAGCGCCCGGCCGGCCACGGAAACAGACGAGGCATACCCCTCGACCACAGGAGCCACGGCCGCTACGTCGTAGTCGATGCGTAGATCAGCAACGAGCGACTCATCGACGAATCCCCCGTCGCTGACAACTACATGCGTGGCTCGACCAGATACCGTCTCGGCGGAGATGCGGAAGCCCGCCTGCGCGCTCTGGATCGCAAGATCGATGGACAGGACGACCGCGACACCGAGAGACACGCCGAGTACGGACAGGATCAGCTGAAGTCGGTGCTGGAGCAGATACCGGACACTCGCCCGTGACAGGAGTCTCATGTCATACCTCGACGAGTCGTCCGTGATCAACGCGGAGAATGCGGTCCATCTGCTCGGCCAGAGATCGCGCATGGGTTACGACCAGGAGTGTCGTACCCGCGGCCGAGACCAGCTCGTCGAGCAGGTCGATCACGAGCTCCCCTGTGTCCTGGTCGAGGTTGCCTGTTGGCTCGTCTGCGAGCAGAAGATCCGGCCGGTGCACCAGCGCCCGGGCGATGGCGACGCGCTGTTGCTCGCCACCTGAGAGCCGGTCTGGAAAGGTCGCGGCTCGGTCACCGAGGGCGACCGCCTCCAACAGAGTCTGCGCCCTGGACTCCGCATCTGCACCTTTGGCCTGTTCCGTGAGCTCGAGAGGGAGCATGAGATTCTCCAGCGCCGTGAGCGTCGGCAGCAGATTGAAGAACTGAAAGACGAAGCCGATGCGCTCACGTCGGAACAGGGTACGGTCACGCTCGGACAGGCCTCCGATGTCGATCCCGCCCACGATCACGCGACCGGCATCAGGCTGGTCGATACCACTGACAAGGTTCAGGAGGGTCGATTTCCCTGAGCCGGACGGCCCCAGGATCGCGACCCGTTCGCCCGGTTGGATGGTCGCTGACGCATCGATGAGCACGTCGTGAGTGCGCTCACCCTCCCGGTAGCTCTTGCTGACGCCGACCAGTTCGATCGACGGACCTGTCTCCTTCATCCGGGCGTCATCTCCCGGTCCTCGATCAGCCTTTGCCCTCCAGCTGCTGAGGAAGGGTCGAAAGCTCGAGGACCTTGTAGCGGCGCTCACCTGCGGGCAGTTGCACCCTGACTTCCTCACCCTCTTCCGCGCCGAGCAAACCCTGCCCGATCGGAGATGCGAGAGAAACCTGACCTCCATCGAGGTCGATGAAGTCACCGGCCGTGATCGTGAACGTGAAGTCCTCACCCATCTCCAAATCGTGGATCTTCACTTTGGAGCCGAAGCCTACCCGGTCGTAGACCATTTCGTTCACGTCGATCTTCGACAACTCGGTCATTCTCGACGTGAGATGGTTCAGGCGTGCTTCTACAAACGCCTGACGCTCCTTGGCGGCCTTGAATTCTGCGTTCTCACGCAGATCTCCGTGCTCCATCGCCGTCTTGATGCGCTGGGGCAAATCAACGTTCAACTCGTGCGTGAGATGCACGATTTCCGCTTCGAGTTTTGCTCGAATTTCGTCCAGCATGATGGTCCTCGACTGCTCGCCGGATTCGTCGTCGGGCCCGACTGGACCCGGGGTGGACACAAAGCACTCCGCCGCCCCAGCCAGTGGGGCGGCGGAATGTGCCGATACGATACCGAGGAAAAGATCTTCAGGAAACTGTTCACCGCAGGCCGAGGGTCCTCCGTCGCGACTCAGCCCGTAGCGCCCGCACCGAATCGACACGGCTCGCGCGACGCGCAACATCCGGATTCCGAGCGCCTACCGCCCCTCTGGCATCACCCGATACATCCGTCTCGGTCCGCGCACCCACATCAGTCGTGGATCACACCGATGCGATCAGACGCGTGGATCAGAGTCGGCCAGCACCGCGTCCCGCCGCTTCACACGATCAGACTTCACCGCCTCGGAAATCTCAGGGTATTTGAGCCCGAGAATCTGTCCGGCGAGAAGCGCAGCGTTGACGGCACCCGCCTTGCCGATGGCGAGCGTCCCGACCGGAATACCGCGCGGCATCTGCACCGTCGAAAGTAACGAGTCGAGACCGTCCAGTGACCAGCCCACCATGGGTACCCCGAGAACCGGGATCGTCGTCTTGGCGGCCACGACACCAGCCAGATGGGCGGCGCCGCCAGCCGCAGCAATGATGACCTCGAGACCCCGCTCAGCCGCGGTTGTCGAGAACTCGATCGCGACGTCGGGGGTACGGTGGGCAGACATGACCCGGACATCGGTCTGAATTCCCAGCTCTTCGAGCGTAGAGACTGCATGCTGCATGGTCTCCCAGTCCGACTTCGATCCCATGACTACACCGACAATCGGCGCCATCGCACCCTGCCTCGTTCGTGCTGTGTACGGTTTATGTTGCGAGAACGGGCACGATGTCAACGGAAAAGGAGGGGGTCAAGTGCGGGAGAATACCCACGATCGTGGTGAGCGACGATGACGAAGCAAGCGCAGTCAGCATGGTGGCCTGAGCGACACCCGGAACTCGTGCCCTTCATCCCACTGGCGCTTGCCATCTGGCGGGACGGCGTCTTCTCCGTCGAGGACCACGAGACCTTCTGCAGTCACCTCGACGACCTTGACCTCCTCGGGGAGCCGGCCCGGGCCGAGCTCGCCCGATGGATGGATCCTGTGTCGCCGCCGGACCGCCGATCACTGGTTCTCTTGAGGCGCATCCTACGCTCGGTAAAGGCTCGCGACACGGCGCCAGCCTCACTCGTGGAGCTGGGGCTAAGCTTGATCGACGGGCACGAGACGCGTGACACCTGGTCGAGTGGTTTCGAGGCGAGTCTAACGACGCTGCAGGACGACCTGGGCTTCGGCGGCAGTGAGCAGGTGAGAGCGCTCCTGGCCCGGGACGAAATGGGGTCTGAACGCTCAGCCGCGCCGCTACTGACCTCCACCAGCCCGACCGAGGACCTTGATCACAGGGCCCTCGCTAGGTGGATGGCTGGATCACGAGCAGACCTCCGAGATCGCGTGCTGAATCTCATGCAACGCTCGGAACTCCGACCCCTGGGAGACGGTTCGGCCGAACTCTCCTCGTCGGAGTACCGGGAACGGACACTGGCGGGCGTACAACTACTGGCAGACGAAGGCGTCGGCGCGCTGGGCTATCCATTGGCGTACGGAGGTTCCGGTGATCCCGGCGCGTCGGTCGCGGTGTTCGAGACGCTGGCGTTCGGGGACCTGAGCATTCTGGTGAAGTTCGGCGTCCAGTTCGGATTGTTCGGCGGCAGTGTCGCTCAGCTGGGGACAGAGCGGCACCATCGTGCGTACCTCGAGCGTATCGGGACACTGCAGCTTCCTGGCTGCTACGCCATGACCGAGACGGGGCACGGATCAAACGTGCGGGATCTGGAGACCATCGCCCGATATGAGCACGCCACGCGCGAGCTCGTCCTTCAGTCGCCGACCGAAGACTCCGGCAAGGACTGGATCGGGAACGCAGCCTGCCACGGTCAGCTCGCTACCGTATTCGCTCGACTCATTGTTGACGACGAGGATCACGGCGTTCACGCCATGCTGGTCCCGATCCGTCAGGTGGACGGCACGGTATCGACTGGCGTGCGTATTGAGGATCGAGGACTGAAGCTCGGCCTCAACGGTGTCGACAACGGACGCATCTGGTTCAAAGACGTCCGCATTCCAGTGGAGAATCTCCTGGACCGCTTCGCAGCGATCGATGCGGAGGGCGCCTACCAAAGTCCGATCGCCAGCGACGGACGGCGCTTCTTCACCATGCTTCGCACACTGGTCGCAGGTCGGGTGAGTATCGCCGCAGCAGCGGTGAGCGCGAGTAAGTCCAGCCTGACCATCGGACTCCGATACGTCGCTCGGCGACGCCAGTTCGGACCGTCGGGCGCGCCCGAGGCACCCATCCTGACGTACAGCACCATACAGAAGAGCCTGCTGCCCAGACTGGCGACCACGTACGGGCTGCACTTCGCTTCGAGAATGCTTCAGGACCGCTACGAAGCGGCCACGGCGACCGACGACCCGGAGCTGGAGGTACTCGCCGCAGGACTAAAGGCATACGCGTCGGATCACTGCGTCGACGCCGTGCAGGCTGCCCGCGAAGCCTGTGGCGGGCAAGGATATCTCTCTGCCAACGCATTCGGTGCCCTCAAGGCGGACACGGATGTCTTCACGACCTTCGAAGGGGCGAACCTCATCCTGTGCCAGCTCGTCGCCAAAGGGCTTCTGTCCAGGTACCGGGACGAGATGGGTGACCTCAGTCTACGGGGCGCACTCCGATACCTCGGAGAGCGGGCGGAGACATCGATCACCGAGCTGAATCCGGTGCAGACCCGCCGAACCGAGTCAGACCACCTTCGAGATGTCGACTTCCACCTGTCTGCATTCCGATACCGGGAGGAACGAGTGCTGCGGTCGGCAGCCCGGCGCATGCGCGCTCGACTCCGGGACGGGATGGACTCCTTCGACGCGGTGAACGAGGTGCAGGTC
>JAKMDG010000231.1 GCA_022428035.1 Longimicrobiales bacterium | reverse complement strand
GGGCGTGAGCTTATGCACCAGAAGGACGACCGTGGGCAGAGCCAGTGGGCTGTACTGCTTGACCCTAATGGGGCCGCCTTTGGCATCATCCCGGTCGTGGATTCTGAGGCGACTCCGCCAACCAGCGGAGGCCGAATCGCCTGGCTCGATCTGACGGTCTCCGACGCACCTGCGACTCGTGACTTCTACCAGGACGTCGTGGGTTGGGCCGCACACGAGGTCGAGATGGAGGATGCGGACGGTGTGTACTCCGACTATGTCTTGTGCACCTCTGAAGGAAACGAGGTAGCCGGTATCTGCCATGCGCGCGGCGTGAATGAGAACCTTCCGCCTGTGTGGATGATCTGCCTCCCGGTTGGAGACCTCGCCGAGAGCGTGGTTCGAGCCCGGGAGAGCGGGGGTGAGATCGTCGATTCGAGGAAGGGGAGTAGCGGCGAATATGTGTATGTCGTGGTC
The DNA here is from genome assembly GCA_022428035.1 of Longimicrobiales bacterium. Taxonomy (GTDB): domain Bacteria; phylum Gemmatimonadota; class Gemmatimonadetes; order Longimicrobiales; family Gaopeijiaceae; genus UBA2589. The sequence continues at coordinate 1,622 of JAKMDG010000231.1, read as the reverse complement.
CGCGATCCGGTGGGGGTGTGCCTGGCGCTGGTGCCGACATGAGGCAGAGGTCAGCGACCTGACAAGTCATTAGGACCGTCCGGGTGGGCCCGTCGGTCGTGGGTCACCCGCCCCCTGGGTGCTGACCCTTGTTCGGACACAGGCCATGCCGCAGAATCGCGAGCGATGAGAACGCCACCGAAGGAGACCTCAGTCGAGGCCAAATGACCATGCGCGCTGAAGATGTAATCGCAACTCTGGGTCTCGAACCTCACCCCGAAGAGGGTGGCTACTACCGGGAGACGTATCGGTCCAGAGCGAGCTTCGCGCCTGGGGTGCCCTTCGACGGAGACCGGTCTGTCGGTACGGCGATCTACTTTCTTCTCACTCCCTCGACGTTTTCCGAGATGCACCGTCTCCCTGGTGATGAGGTCTTCCACTTCTATCTCGGAGATCCTGTCGACATGCTGTTACTCCATCCTGACGGTCTCGTCGAGACTCCGACTCTGACATCCGACCTGTCCGAAGGGCGCCCCCAGGTCGTGGTTCCAGGTGGGGTGTGGCAGGGTTCGCGGCTTAGAGAGGGTGGCTCGTTCGCGCTACTTGGAACGACCATGGGGCCTGGCTTTGAGTTCCCGGACTACGAGAGCGGCACCACGGCCCTGGCCGAGTCATATCCTGAGCATGCGGATACAATCACCAGCCTGCTTCGGAAAGTCGGAGCTTCCTGACCAGGTAACGTCCACAGATCGCGAATGGTGGAGCCTTTAGTCCTCGAGAATCGCCACACGGGCGAGCGCCTCGAGTTGAGGCGTGTCCGGATCGATGGCGAGACATGTCTCGAACTGCGTGGTTCACTCCCTCCACGAAGTGAGGGCCCTCCTCTTCATGTGCACCTGCGGGAGGGTGAAGAGGGTACGGTGATCAGAGGACGCCTGACTGCCACGATGGGGCGGCAGCGCGTCGAGGCTGGGCCTGGCGAGACGGCTGAACTTCCCTTGGGTTCGGCCCACCGCTGGTGGAACCAGGGCGACGAGCCACTTGAATTTCTTGGGTTCGTCCGCCCCGTCGTGGATCTCGACCGGTACCTGCAGGCTGTATTCCAGATCGTCAACGCCGGACCTCCGGAACGGCCGTCCGCTGTGTACATGGCCCATGTGATGTGGCGTCACCGTGAGACCCAGAGGGTACTTCTCATGCCACGACCGCTCCAGGCGATGGTCTTCGGGGTCGCGTTTCTGGTCGGCTCACTCACCGGTGCGTACCGCGGTGATGATTGGCCGGGTTGTCCAGGCGCGTGTCCAGGAGCGCCCCTGGATGGGCCGGAGGAAGCCTGAAGAAGTATTTCTGTGCTCCGCATCCAGGCTGCGCGCTGAGTCGTGCGAGCGCTCATTGGCGTGCGGAAGGGTTCGGGAGCGGAATCCCTAGACGAGGGTCAAGCGCATGCGAGCTCTCGGATCTCAGGGCTTCCTCGCGCCACTCGAGGCCCTGGCAGACAGGATCATGATCCGAATCGGGTGGTCGCTCTAGCACCAATTGCTGCATTTGGTGGGCAATCACTTCTACCGGTGGCCCACCGTCGGGGGGCTCACGGGGCGCCCACGGCCGTTGCCCGGCCGATGTCTCGGAGGGTGGAGGACGCT
>JAKMDG010000226.1 GCA_022428035.1 Longimicrobiales bacterium | reverse complement strand
TGAAGACCGATTCCAATTCAGCACGGTGGTCTGCGAAGGTCTGTACTGCGGCCGGATACACGAGCTCCGCGCGACAGAATCCACGATACAGACGGCTCCTGACGCGACGGATCTGGTCCTGCAGCTGGGGGGCCACCGTCGCATAGCGGGCATTCACAATGCCCGAGAAGTCGAAGTCGTAGGGCACCGTCATATAGTCTGCGTCTTCGGTGCGGATCAGTTTGACGTTGTGGAAATAGACCGGGGACCAGTCGGTGTTTCCGATCATGTAGTTGAAGAGCGCGACCATGACGGAGTACTCGGCCCTGGTGCGCGAGGGATGGAACTGGGTCACATCCTGCAGCGTTGCACGGCTCCGTTCCGCCATCGCGTCCTCATCCTCGATGAGGAAGCCGAGCTTGGTCCGCGTGTCGTACTCACCGTTCACGTCCTCGTAGGTGATCTCGACGAGGCGAGCGCGGAAGCTCTGCGGGGCCAACACGTTGAAGAGACGGTAGGCCAGGTATTCATCCAGGACATAGTTCTGGTAGTCGTCCCGACCGTGATTGCACGGCGTGACGAGCTTCAGCTTGTCCTGACCTTCGAAGAGCGTCCCGTCCATCTGCTTCGTCGGGAAGTCGAGACGAAGCGGAGGGAAATTGCAGTTCTTCTTGTTCCGTCTGAAGTTGCCGCGCGTGCGAGTGTCGACTGTCTTGGAGATCTCGGTCCCGGCCATATCCACGAACGTCAGCGTCCCCTCGACTTCGACGGAATCGTTGCGCTCGTCTCGGAGCCAGTCGATGTCCGTCCGCAGCGTCATGCGGATCGGTTCGGCTGACTGGAACAATGGTGCCTGTTCGGCGCGTTCTGCTCGCTCGGCGTATTCCTCGGGGGAGGGTAGCTCGTAATCCTGACCGGCTAAGGCCACTGGAGTGGCCAGGAGTGGGGACAGGACGAGCAAAAGGGTGCGGTGGTCCATGACTGTCTCGCGGCGTCGGGTTCAGATCATAGAGTACCGGGGTCCGTAATCGCTTGTCCAGCGGCTCCTTGCTCAGCCCCCGTCGGCCAACCCATCATGCCTCGCTGACGGTCCTACCGACCCGACCTTCGCCTCCGCCAAGATGACTTCGAACAAGACCACATCCTCGCGCACCACGGGGCTCGCTCGCGTGATTGCGTACTACGTCCTGTTCGCGGTGATCCTCTTTGCGCTCGTACAGTCGGTCCCGGCCGTGCGGGATGCCGTGGCCGGTGTGCGCTTGTCACAGCTTGACAGCGGGGTCGACGTCCTTGGCATGGGCGGATCCGCGGCGGTCGGGGAGCCAGTGGACGGATCCGACCCCTGGAACGGGGCGGCAGTCGCCTTTATCTCCATGCTTGGCGTCCTGACGATCATGGTCCCCGTCACCTGGGTGTACATGCTCACGCATCGTCACCGCGGGTACGAGGAATCGGTCGTCCATACGCTTCTGATTCTGCCCATCGCCGTCACAGGCATCGTCATGATCGTGCAGAACAGCGTCGCGCTGGCGTTCTCACTCGCTGGCATCGTGGCCGCCGTTCGATTCCGAACGACGCTCGAGGACACCAAGGATGCCGTATACGTGTTCCTCGCAATCGGCGTGGGTCTGGCGTGCGGCGTCCAGGCTCTGGGGATTGCCATCACGCTTTCGGTCGTCTTCAACGTCGTGATTCTCGCGCTATGGTGGACTCAGTTCGGCAACATCTACGCCGACCAGAACACCCGTGCAGGCCCCCTTGGTGTCGGTGACGTGCTCGCGGGCCCCGGCTCATCTCGCGCTGCTCTGCGGGTGGGTGACCCGGCTGTCCTCGAAGCTGCGTCGGTCACAGATCTGGCCGACATCGCGGATCGCGCGGTACGGATTGAACGCCATCTTTCGGAGGAACGAGCGAAGAAGAAAGACCGTCGGGCGAACTCACTGTTCGTCATACACACGGCCCATGCGCAGAACGTACAGACGTTCGTCGAGCCCATGCTCGAGGACATGTCCGTGCGGTGGAAGCTGGCGGAGATGGGCGACGGCCCAAGCGGCACCATGATGATCTATGTGGCCCGTCTGGATGGTGAAGGTGCGCAGGGCGCTGTGATGGATCGACTGCGAGCGTCAGAGTATATCGAGGCCGCGGAACTCCGTGCTCTCAAGGGGCTGAAACCGCGAAAGTGAGAGGCTTCATCATCGCGGCAGCGCTGGCCGCGGCGTGCGAGGCAGCCCCCGAGGTGCCCGCTTCGACCGCGCAGGATACGGCGCTGGAATCGTCGTGGCCGGCCGCCACCACTCCATCCGGCTCGGTCGCCGCGCCGAGGCAGAAGTCCGGAATTGACGAGCGTACTGCATTTCTCGTCGACTTCGATTTCGATGAGCGTATCTGGTATCGCGACTTGCCCGGTCGGCTGAACGAAGTGTCAGGCCTGGCGTTCACCGCCGATGGACGTCTGTTCGCGCACGATGACGAGAGAGCGAGGGTGCACGAGATCGATCCGGAGACGGCCGAGGTAGGCAAGCGCTTCGATCTCGGAGAGGAGTTGGTTCGCGGAGACTTCGAGGGACTCGCGATCGTCCATGATCGCTTTTTCCTGATCACATCGACCGGCCTCCTCTACGAATTCCGCGAAGGGGCCGACCGAGAGAACGTGCTGTTTCGCCTGACCAATACAAATCTTGCCGATCGCTGTGAGGTAGAAGGCCTCGATTATGACTCCGAGATCGATGCGCTGCTCGTCGCCTGCAAGACGACGGCACCCGAACGCGGTCTGGTCGTGTTACATCGCCTGCCTCTGGAATCGGACGCCACTCCCCTCCCGGACCTGACCATCCGCCGCGCGGATCTCGAGGCCTGGGGCATTGACCGTTCCTTCGCTCCCTCGGGTGTCGCGGTGACGCCATTGGGTACCGTGCTGGTCGTATCAGGACGCGACGACGCCCTCATCGAGGTCGACCGTGATGGCCGCGTGCTCGCTGCAGTCGAACTCCGAGGCGGACGGCACCCGCAGTCCGAGGGGCTCGCGATCGGTCCGGATGGCATCATCTACATTTCCGACGAACGGAATGGAAAAGAGCCCCGCTTGACCGCATACGGCATCGGGGACCCAGAGACTACTGAGGGCTTCAGCTCATGATCCGTCGCCTTAACGCTCCGTTCGCTGACCCGGTCGGGTTTGCCGACCTGCTCGATCGCCGCCGTCCGCTCGGGATGTTCAGCGGCAAGCCCGCGTATCATTTAATACGCGAGATGTACTTCGATACGGGGGACGGCGCTCTGGCGGAGCGCAGTATTCGGTTGCGTCTCCGCTCCGAGGCCCGAGGTCACCAGGTCGTGGAGCTTTTGATCGGGCAGGGAATCAACCTGCAGGGGATCGCCGAGGTTCAGTTCTTCGAGACCCCCGTGGTGGGTGGAGGTCTGTACGGCACGCTCAGGGGCGACTCTGAAGTAGCGACGCGCATTCGAGACGTCGTCGAGGTAGACGCGCTTCGCCCGCGCGCCGCCGTGGATATCGACCGTGAAACCCGTGACCTCCGTTCGGGGCGCTTCGGCAAGCCAACACACCGGATCGTGTTCGATGACGTGATCGCCCACGCACCAGGGGCGGCGCGCGAGTTCCAGGAAGTCACGGTCGTAGAACTGGGGGCTGGCAAGATCACCCTTGAGGAACTCGCCCGGCGCCTCGAGTCCGATCACGGTGTGGGAGGCGACGGGCTGGATACCTACAAGAGGATTCAGTCGGCCCTCGGTGCCCAGAAAGGCGCCCAGCGTCCGGAGCCCCCGAACGATGTCCGAGTGGGGCTCATGCTCGTGCAGGACTGGGAAGTCGGTCTCGTTGAAGGGGACCTCGGCCTGCAGTTTCCCTCTGCCCGAGGATCGGGGGAAGACCTCGCGCGGGAGTACCTGGGAGAGGTCGGAGGGGGCGATGGCTCCAGTTCGGCTGAGCTTGATCTGGTCGGTTTTGCGACTGCGCGCCGGGGTGGAGCGGATGTCGAGGTGTGGCTTCACGAACTCGTCGGTGAGGTGCGTCCCGACGGGCTGATCTGGATCCCCCTCGTCGAACTCATGCAGCGCATGGGGGCACCTCGCCTGCGAGACCCAGGGCTCATCTCTGCCATGCTTCTTCTCGTACGGTCGGAGACCGGACAGCGGATCTTGCGTGAAGCTCCGCATCGGACCGCCCCTCCGCGTATCCTCCCCGCGGAAGAGCGTGACCCTCAGTTAAAGGCGGGGAAGGCGACCGACGACTTTCTCGACCTCGAGCTCAGCATTCTGGACTTCAACCAGCGGGTACTCGAACTGGCTGAGGACCCGGACATGCCACTGCTCGAGCGCTTCCGGTTCCTTTCGATCTTCTCCAGTAACCTCGACGAGTTCTTCGTTGTCCGGGTGGGCCGGATGAAAGACGAGGTGGCTGGCGTGCGCGATGCCGAGTACGAGGATCTGTCCCCCGAACAACTCCTCGACCTTATTGCTGTGCGGGTCCGGGCGCAGCTCTCCCGGCAGTACTACTGTCTGAACCATGTGCTCCTGCCGGCTCTCGCTGAGAGGGGTGTGCGGATCGTTCAATGGGATGACCTGAAAGAGGGCCAGCGGGTGGCCCTGTCCGAGCGCTTTCAATCCGAGATCTTCCCGCTCCTGACCCCACTGTCACTTCAGACAGGTCCCGGGCGGTCCTTCCCGCGTCTGGTCAGCCTCGGCCTCTCGATCGCGGTGTCCCTGCGCAGGCCTGATGCGGAACGCTCGGACCTCGGGTTCGTGCCCATTCCGAGTGATGTTGACCGCTTCCTCCCGGTTCCGGACTCGGATGACCTCATCCTCCTCGAGGAGGTCGTGGGCGCCAACGTCTCCGGCCTGTTCACAGGGGCTGAGATCGAAGCCGTTCACCCGTTCCGTGCGACGCGGATCGGTGACGTGGCGCTGGACGAAGACAATCGGGGATCACTGCTCGCCCGGGTCGCCGATGGTGTCGAGTCGAGGCCCTTCATGCCGGTCATCCGCCTCGAAGTAGCCGCCAGCATGCCCCGCGAGGTGCGCGCCTATCTCCTGAAGGCGATCCGAGACGATCAGCCGGTCGATGCGGCAACGCTGACCCGGTCGGACATCTATGAGGCTGCCGGGCCGGTCGACCTGACCACCATTTCGGAGGTCGCGGACGTCGACATTCCGGATGCGGTCTTCCCCCGATACGAAGCCATCGATCCGCTCGATCCGGACCGCTCCATCTTCGAGATCCTGTCGGAGGGGGATGTGCTCATCCACCACCCCTTTCAGGCGTTCGATGGTACTGTCGGGCGCTTCCTGCGGGAGGCTGCCGGTGATCCCGACGTCGTTGCGGTGAAACTCACCCTCTATCGGACAGGTCGCCGATCACCGGTCATGGATGCCCTGATGGCGGCGCTCGAGGCCGGCAAGGACGTGTCCGTGTTCGTAGAACTGACGGCCCGCTTCGACGAGGAAAGCAACATCCATTGGACCAAGCGTCTGGAGGAAGCAGGCGCGCACGTCGTGTACGGGGTTTGGGGTTACAAAACTCACGCGAAGACCGCGCTCGTGATCCGGAAAGAAGACGGGGGTGTGGCCCGGTATGTCCATATCGGGACAGGGAACTACAACGCGACGACGTCGCGCTTCTACACGGACCTCGGCCTGATGTCGGCCGATCCTGACCTTGGGGCCGACCTCAACGACTTTTTCAACGAGTTGACAGGCGGAGCAGGGCCGCCGCAGCAGAAGTTCCGGCGGCTACTCGTCGCGCCGAACTCGCTCGTGCAGGGCATCGACAGGATGATTGATCGCGAGATTGAGCATGCGAAGGCCGGCCGGCCCGCGCGCATTCAGGCGAAGATCAACGGCTTGGCGGACGGGAAAGTGGTGAAGCGCCTGTACAAGGCGGCTCGCAAAGGCGTTCAGGTCGATTTGATTGTCCGCTCGATCTGCACCCTCAGGCCCGGTGTTGCGGGGCTGTCCGAAGGTATTCGTGTCCGTTCGATTCTGGGACGATTCCTCGAGCACTCTCGGATCTACTACTTCGAGAACGCCGGACAGAGCGAGTACTACATCGGCTCGGCCGACTGGCGTGCGCGTAATCTGCGGCGCAGGGTGGAGGTCGTGACTCCCGTAGACGACACCGGAGCTCGGGCCGTACTGCGGACGCTCCTGGAAGCCCAGTTCGAGGATCCGCGTGCGTGGGTCCTCCGGCCGGATGGGGCCTTCGAACGCCTTCGCGGTGAAGGACTGGACTCTCAGCACCGGTTCATGGCAAGCGGTGGCGGCGCGGACCTTCCGGCTCGTTGAGTCGGCCAAGCCTCATCGATTAACTTCTGCCCGATCGAGACTCCACCGAGTCGTCGAGCGCCTGTAGCTCAGCTGGATGGAGCATCGGCCTTCTAAGCCAAGAACGCCGTCAGTGAGCCACGGTGAGCCCTCCAAT